>NZ_CP041666.1:2711548-3012831 GCF_007301515.1 Radiobacillus deserti | reverse complement strand
GCCGCGTAACCGATTTAGGTGTAGCAGATTGGGAAAACCTACGGGACCATGTTGCGAATCTAGGTACAGTGGATCCAGCGATTGAGGGTCGCATTACCGATATCGCAGCAAAATAAGAAATAACGTAAGCTAAACCAAGTAGTTCAATTCTAGGGCTTCCTTTCCCTAGATTGAACTACTTTTTTATATATAGGTGAAACTAATATTTGTGGGAAATCGTATGATAGATATAGTTTTCAAAAGGCGGGATAAGCAAATGACCAAACATAAAACCTGTGAAAAATGCGGAAACGACATGATAGAATGTTATGTAGACCAAGGTCTAAAAGGGTTAGTAGTAAAAAATCCACAGGGAGATAAGCTGTTCACAAATAAGAAACACACCCGAATTAATCCTTATATATGCGAGGTTTGTGGGTTCACTGAATGGCATGCGGAAAGTCCGGAAAATTTATTGTGACACGTAAAGAGGGGAAAATGGATGAGATTCGGTAAGTTTTTTGAGAAAAAGCTTGTAGAAGTCAAACATTCCGTAGATGCTATGGATGTGGTTTGATTCGACCGTGGAGGGTGAGCTAAGCTCAATAGGAAGGAGTGCTGCACTTTTGAGTGTTACGAGCTTTAGATCAAGGAAACCTATAAGTATAGTTGTCTTCCTATTAGTTTTCTCTTTTCTAACCATTGGCTGCGCAGAAAATGAAAAGACAACGGAAGTTACCCAACCAGGTGAATTATTGGAAAAAAACATAGATAAGCGTAATGGGGAATTTAATGCAACCTTCTCCACCCTTGATACGAATCACACCCCCAAGACTATAACTTTTTCATTAAATAAAAATGCATGGAATTTGCTAGAGAAAGATAAGCTGTATAGTTTGCACTATGTCTTCAAACATCAATCTAAAAAGTACTCTTTGAAGGAAATCAGTTTTTCCAACGTGACCCTTGAAGATTTTCGAGAAACGGTCGAGGAATACTAATATCCTCAGTATGCAGGAAGAAGGGAAGGCGTTGTTTGTAAAAAAATACGAATATCATATAAAAGAAGATCAGATAGAAAAGTTTTTAGATATCCAAGAGAAAGCTGGCGAAATCTATAGTCAATACTTTCATTTTCAAACGATGTACCTGCAACATAAACATGATAGCACAAAATGGATGGAAATAACGCGGTATAATAGTGAAGTGGAATATAAAAAGTGTATGGAAATGATGAAGGGTAATAAAGAGTTGAAAGAGCTTTATGAGTCTTTTCAGCATTTGCTTCTTAATCAAAATGAGATGATAGAAGAAGAATTTACTGAAGTTAAAGAAATAATAAAATGATTACTATTTATAAGTTTTACATCACGAAGGAAGCAAAAAGGAGGAACCTTGTTGACAAAGCGAAAACTGTACTGGATATTAATGCCCCCGTTTCTCATCACATCCATTTTACTTTTAACCTTGTTGCCATTTGAGTATAGGTATTATGCATATTTAGTCATCGTAGCGTTTTGGGTAGTTTATTACAGTTGTAGGTTTGTGTTAGCGAAAAAGAATAAACTAAAAAGTTGAATACTATGAATAAGTAGCTGTTGGGAATTACCAACAGCTATTGTTGTTTTGTATTATTGTTAAAAATGAATTGGTTCATTATGGTAATATGGAAATAAGGAGTTAATTGAATTATGGCCAACGTGAGCTAAAATCAAGCAAACTAACATCTCAATAATTGCCTCTAAAGACTACTATCTCGCAGTAAGGATGGTTACCATAACGAAGTAGCCGAGACTGGCACCCTGACACCCAACAAACATATCGTCCCCATCCTAAATTGGATAGCTGCTTTCGTTCCATTAACCTCCATCATAAAAGCTCTGAAAGGAGGAACCGTATTGACCAGAAGAAAATTGTACTGGATATTAATGCTCCCATTCGTCTTCACAGCATTTGCACTTATCGCCATCTTACCATTTGAATACAAATTCTATTCTTTTTTTGTCATGATCGCTTTTTGGGGCGCCTATTATGGTAGTGCTTATATGTTAGAGAAAAAGAAAAAGTTAAAAGGCTAACTGCTGGATAAGTAGCTATTGCTGAATAAAAATATTATGCACTGGTGCATTATGGTAACATGGTGTGGGGAATGGATTTAAGTTAGATTGACAACGTGAGAGGCGATTATGTGACGATAGAAAGTGACCGAATCGTTCCATTTGTAATAATGTGGGGAATCCCTATTTTTATAGTAATGAGAACTTACTTGAAAATGGATGAGGAGGATAAAAAGTCTGCGAAACGTGACTTTAAAAAACCATTCTCTATTTTTACACTCGGGTTTATTGTGATCGGTGCGTTTCTAGCTCAAATAGCAAGCATTCTATCCATAGAAATACTGAATGTGGCCGGAACTATCATACTTGCTGTAGGTGGAGGAGTAACAGCAGTGGATAGCTGGCGAAGTAATAATAAATGGGGAAGTATTTATGTATCTGTGCTCATCTTGGGTGCGATTTACTTTTTGTATAGGTAAAATACTCTTTAAAATGTCGCTCAGGCCAAGGAATGGGCAAATTCTAATCGTAACCGGAACCTCCGGACCTGGATACTTTCAAAAATCGGAAGAATACTTTCATCTATGCTGGATTTACTTTCAATTTCTGGCCAGATACTTTCAACTTCGGTCTGAATACTTTCATATTGCTAGGAAATACTTTCAAATCACGGTAAAGAGGTGAATAAATTGCACTGGTCAGCCTTGGTCATCATTATAATCGCAGCTGTAGTAGTATTTGGTCTTTTTGATAACAAGAAAAATAATGACTAGAACTTTCACAAGGGGGAGAATAAGATGAATTATAAATTATTAATAGGTTTAATAGGTTCCTATATTCTATCATTTTCAGTAAATGTAATCCCTGCAATAAAATATCCTGATTTGAATGTAGGTGTTTTTCATTTGCTCGTCACGTTGGTTTTTATAATTCTACTAGTTACATATTCTATAAAAGGAAGCAATGCATTAAAAATATTCTCATCAATTGGGGTTCTATCTGGTGTACTAATTTTTGTCCTCACAACATTTGAATCTAACATGCTTGGGAATTCCATTTTCGATTTAGTAGTTTCCATACAATATCCTTTTTATTTCATCTTCACGATACCTGTATTTGGTTGCAATTTACTTTTCGATCTCAGTTCCGGTTCCTACTCGTTGCTCATGTCTCTTTTTTATGGAGCTGTATTCGCCCTCGCGACTTATTTTCAAAAAAGAGATGCTGTACTTGCTTAATGTATAAAAAAGGAGAGATGGGATGAAAACAATAGGACTTATAGGTGGAATGAGTTGGGAATCCTCTGTAGAGTATTACCGGATTATTAACGAAGAGGTAAAAAGAAGATTAGGTGGCTTGCATTCTGCGAAATGTCTTTTATATAGTGTGGATTTCGATGAAATTGAACGCTATCAAGCGGACGGAGATTGGGAGAGTGCAGGGAAGGTTTTAGGAGAAGTCGCTGTATCTCTAGAAAAGGCGGGTGCTGATTTTATCGTAATCTGCACGAACACGATGCACAAAGTTGTGCACGATTTGGAAGAAAGAATAACGATACCTGTTTTACATATTGCGGACGCAACAGCGAAAGAAATAAAAGAAACACGTATTAAAACAGTTGGTTTACTTGGGACGAAATATACGATGGAGCAAGATTTCTATAAATCTCGAATCGAAGCTAATGGCATCAAGGTTATAGTCCCAGAAAAGGAAGACCGAAACCTTGTTAATAAAGTCATCTACGAGGAGCTCTGTTTAGGACAAATTAAGCCATCATCTAAGTCTTATTATCAAAGTGTTATTCAAAACTTAGTTCATGCTGGAGCGGAAGGAATCATTTTGGGCTGTACAGAAATTGGGTTATTAGTGAAGCCGGAGGGTTCAGAAGTCCCACTGTTTGACACGACAGTTATCCATGCAATGGAAGCAGTGCATGCTGCGTTAAAATAGGCTCGTAACTAGGCTTATTTGGTTGTAAAGTAACTTGGCATTTACTCCAATGAGAGGCTTAAGTTGCCTCCATTTCTAATCATTTTTCCTTTGTTGACTTTATATACTATTGCTTTGTACACGATATAGATTAGATTCATCTTATAACCTAAAACAAAACTAAGTGCTATGTTTTTGAAAGCCATGTCAACTTCTTTTTGAGTGATAAGACTCAAAAGTAAAGGTAGTATTCCAGTCAAAAAGCAATAGTTGCTTTATACTTCACACCTCCCCTTTACAGTTTGGAGCAGAATGATCATGCGAGGCCGTTTCTCACCTTATATGAATCGGTTTCGACTTCTACCTATACATAATAAGAAAACACAACTAATTGAAGCAGTTGTTGAATAAATAGAGATAGCCATTCCCTTTTGGGAATGGCTTACTTTTGGGGATAGTGCATACAGATCAATAGAAAAGGCTGTGCATATAGAACGGATTGTATGTTAAACTTTGCGATGAAAGGATTTGGTAAAAGTGAAACGAATCATTTTCAAGTCATACCTGAAAAAATGAAGGGTAAAACGATAGAAGATATAGCGATTAAGGACCATGCTGTAGTAATCAAATTTTACGGATAGTACGTATTTTGACATCTACTTTGATCAGTCTGGACAAACATTGAAAACATCAACGAACAAGCTAGAGGATTAACTGAAAGGCTCATTGGTTCGAGCAGATGTTGACGTACTACATCGGAGGCAGATATATGTTCAAGGAATATGCCGAAATGTATATGCAAAAAGATGAAAGTTTTAAGAAACAAGGATTGGCTTATTCGATATATTCTAATGGCAAAAGGGTAGGGGTAATCCAAGAAATTAAACATTCATCATGGAGAAATATATTCATTAAATTGCTTAGCCTTTTGTTCCTGACCGCACCAAAAAGAATGATCGTAGAAGAATTGGAATTGGAAGTATTGGATGAAGAAGAAAAAGTGCTAGGAACGATAGAGAAAAACGTTGGATTCTTCAAGGATTTAACATTATTTATACATGACGGCGAACTTATTGCAACGGTTCAATCAACAGTAAAAACCCAAACCCCTTCCTTAACTGTTCTTCATCCAAATGGGGAAAGTTGGATACAAGCAACTGGTGGTTATGGTGCTATAGATTTTTCGGTGAATGATAGCAATACAACCGGAGAGATATCCACTATAAGAAAACGGTCCATCCCCTATTCAACAATGAAAGAAAATCTTCTAAACAATGATGCGTATTATTTTCAAAACAGTAATCCAGATGGAAGGGTTGTATTTTTGTTAATTGGATTGGTTGTTGCAATAGACTTGTATTTCCATCTGGGCGAATAGGTTTGGCAGGATGTTAAAGCTTATATTCTAAGGAGGAATCAAAAATGGAGTACGTGTTAATAAGTATATGTTTACTTGTAGCAATTGTCGTATTTTCGATATGGACGAAGATGGAAAAATTAGAAGCTCGCATGAAGGGGATGCAAACTACTATAGATCAAATTGCGAATCATTTAGACATCCCGGAAAACCCGATAAATGATGAGTTGCGGAAGCTAATAAAAGAGGGCAAGGACATAAAAGCAGTTAAGAAAGCGAGAGAAATGTTAGGTCTTTCATTATTAGAAGGAAAAGAATATATTGATAAGCTGAAAATGGAACTAATTATTAGAAGATAAGGAACATGTTTACCCTGGGTTCATTTAAGCTTCAAAAGAAGGGAAAATATGAGAATGGAAAAAAGATTGAGAAAAACAGGACTTTATGGGTTACTATTTGGATTAGCTATCGCGATCCTATTTGTTGATTATAAAGACGTTATCCCAACTAGCAATGGCGGTCAGATTACTACTTATAGATCTGTATTTGAATACATTGTATCCATTTTACGCTTCGGAGTTACTGGGTCATTTATTGGCCTATTCATCGGTTGGCAATATTATAAGAAACAGAATGAAACAAACAAAAATAAATCCTATTATATTGAATTTTTTATTGCAGTATTTTTGGTCGCATTAATTGTAATGCTTGTTTTTAATGGATGAATTCATGTTTTGTAAACCATCCATACTTGACAATCTAGAGGAATGAACTATAATCGATATTAAAGACTCGTAAAGTCTATGATTGTTCGGGAAAGGTTGAAAAAAATGAAGTTTACTAAAGCGACGAATTATGCCCTGCATACGATGTTATATTTAGCACAATCCAATTCCTCTAAGCCTGTCGGGGTACAGACACTCGCGGAGAAGCAAAATGTCTCGCCTACTTACTTATCAAAAATCTTAACGAAGCTTGTGAAAGAAGGAATGGTCACTTCTGTATCAGGTGCAAACGGCGGATATTCTTTACCTCGTGATTGGGAATCCGTTTCGTTTCTCGATATCATTTTTGCCATTGAAGGAAAGTCTACATTGTTTGAATGTGAAGTGGAACATGGCCCTCATTGTCCTATACAAAAAGGTATGGTGCGATCTGTAGAAAAAATGGAGGAAGAACTAAGAAATCAAACCATCGCTGATTTAGTGGAGACATCTAATGAATGATTAGCATGTCTTTTTTTACCCTAATTAAGGACATAATAGGTCGATAATGTGGATGAAGGGGTTATAAAAGATTGTCATTTAAATAGTCTCCAATATTTTTTTGAGTCAATCATAGACATGGAAGGTCTTTAATAGTTATGAAGATGGAGGTAAAAGTATGAATGTGTTTGATTGTGTCGTTGTCGGTGGAGGTCCAGCTGGGTTGAGTGCTAGTTTAACCTTAGGAAGAGCGAGGAGAAAGATTGCATTATTCGACGACGGAACAAATAGGAATAGAGTCACACATGCGGCGCATGGATTTATTACTCGGGATAACATTAAACCACAAGAGTTTAGAGAGTTAGGGTTAAAGGAATTGGAGAATTATCCATCCATCACGTATTTTCATGCAACGATTACAGCAATAACGAAAGCTATAGGAAATGAAGGATTTATTATCAAAACGACAGATGGACAGGAGTTTATTTCAGAAAAGATAATATTAGCTACTGGCATTCAAGAAATATTCCCTTTTGAAGAGGTGAGGAATTTTTATGGAAAGAGCCTTTTTAGTTGTCCATATTGTGATGGTTGGGAGATGAGAGATAAGCCATTACTTGTATTGGCCGAAAAAGAAGATCATGCCTTGCATATGGCGAAGCTAGTGTACAATTGGTCGAAGGATTTGGTTGTGCTAACGAATGGAGGTCCCCTTTCTGAAGAAGGAGTTACTGCCTTAGAAAAACGAGATATTAAGATTGTAGTAGATCCAATCAAAAAATTAATAGGGGATGACGGTTATTTGCAAGCGGTTGAATTTGTATCAGGAGAAACCATTAAAAGAGCAGGTGGATTTGTCGTTCCCTCGTTTTATCGTCCAAATCATTTCGTAGAGAAGCTTGGCTGTGAAGTTCAAGAAGATGGAACTGCTATAACAGACGGGGCAGGTAGAACAACAGAGAAAAATATATATATTGCAGGAGAAATGGAAAAATCCGCTCCTTCTTCCTTAATAAATTCCGCTGCCAGTGGCCAGAACGCTGCGGCTTCTGTAAACATGGATTTAACGATAGACCGTTTTTGATGAGATATGAGGAAGAGAGGGATGGTTATCCTCTCTTCTCACTTTTTTTACTTGTTACGAACAACAAACAAATAGTTACTATTCACAGCTAGCAAAACCAAAGCCATAAGAATAATGGAAAAAGTTTGTGCATTTTCTTTAGTCATAGAGTAAATGGTTGATAGTATAATCGCTGTAATGAGAGAACCATTTAATAAACTATGAGCCTTATATAGCCCATTTAAAATGACATGTTTTTCCCCATCATCCGCCATTGTTAGTATCCCTTGGGCATCATTAGAGTCAGATTTATTAGGGAAATCGCGGTCTGGATATACGTGTTTCATCATAGGTATCATATACTGGATGAACAAAAAGCTAACGATGACTAAGAGTAAGGATACAACTGTCAACATTAAGTTTTGAGTAGTAATCAAGCTTAAACTAAGCGCAAGAAGAGAGAAAACGAAACTGATATTAGTGAATAAAGAATAATCAGCAAACAGCTTATATTTTCTTTCTTCCACTTCGTCTTCTTCCACCCCACTAAATTGTTGGAAATTTAATGATTTAATTTTTTGAAATCGTACAATACTCCATACAAGTAGGATAATAGATACCGCGGTCAAGCCTATTACAGCGATCTCACCAGCAAAACGAACACCAGAAAAATTCATGAAAGCATACGTGATAATAAAACCTACAATCCCACCGATGATAAATTGAATGAATCGTTTCACTTACAATTCCTCCTCCTTAAACTGGAATACATGTTCAACCGGTTCATTAAAAATACGCGCAATACGAACAGCGATGAGCAATGATGGCATGTACTCTTCACGTTCAATCAAGCTTATGGTTTGTCTAGATACTTTGGCGAGCTTCGCTAGTTGCGTTTGGTTATAGCCTTCACGTGCCCGAAGCTCCTTTAAACGACTTTTCAAACTGTATCCCATCCCTTTCCCTAATCTGGTAATCAAATTGTACATAATAATTATCAATTTGACAACTATATTAGTCAAAATTAAATTAATCATTGTCAAATAGATGAGGATGCTTTCTAAAGAGGGATTAGCGCTGTTTTGTTGAATAAAAAATAAAAGGAAGGAAATTAGGGTGAGAATATGCTTCAGGGAGCAGTTTTCTTCGTGTAACCTGAAGGAGAAATGTTTTACTTCAATGGAAAAAAAATAAAATAAGTACTTAAACAGAATACATATAGATGGTAGGTAGTTTTTTGAGGAGGTAGCTCATGGGAAAGAAAAGGATTGGTATCATTGTGGCTGCACTAGCCCTGGTCTTGTTAGCTTCCTATTATTTTTATAGCTCAAGAGAGCTGTACGGGAATGATAGGGAATCCATTGTTGAAGTGATTCAATCGATTGATGGCTATCAGAATAAAAATATCGAAATTCTAGATATTAAGGACTTTAACGACTCTAGATATGTAGGGTTTCTATCCAATCGCAATCCGTCATACATGGAGCTTAGTCGGAATTCGCAAGGGAATTATATCTGGAAACATATTGAAACAGCCTCTCAGGAATCATTTAGTATGTTTCTACCTGTAATGGAAGACTCAAAAATCATGTTCGTTACGAATTCTGAAAATGAAATTGCCAAAATGCAGGTGGACATTAATGGAACAACCCTAGAACAAACGTTCACGCCGTTTCAAGCAACTGTTACATGGGTGGATTTGCCACCAACAAATGAACCTACTTATGAATATCGGAATTATCGGTATTTCGATAAGAATGGAGATTTAATAAATTAGAAGTAGGAGTTTATTCAAGCCAAGATTGGCGCTTTTAAAACCATTGGAATCAATATTTTGTTTTGAATTCTATTCTTGGGTAGTATTTACGTTTTGTGAAGCGGCATTAATCTATGAAGGGATTGACGCCTTTTTTGTTGAAGTTATTAATGAATGGTGAACTTTGAAGAGTGAGAATATGAAAGAAAAAAATAAATTTTTAGAAGAGCCAAGGTTACTCCTATTATTAGGAGTCGTCTTGTTCCTGTTGGGATTAAGCGGAGTAAATCACTTCGTTCATTCGAATGGAATGTACGACATTGTATTGGGGGGCTACTTTTGATCACAGGATTACCTGGTGGTGTTTTATGTGTAAGAGAATATATTAAGACGAAGAAAGAGAAGGACGGCACTATTTAATTGGAAGGAATAAGCATTCATAAAAGGAGGTACAGCAATGACCAAATATACGGAAGAACCAGACAAACCCTTTAATGATGCGATGGAACATATGCATCATATAGAAGGATACCCAATCACTAAAGGTGGAAAACTCCCTTTAGGCATTAAAATAATTGGATACTTCCTATTCGGCGGGCTTTTCCTCATGATGTTATTTGCAATTGTTGCTAATATTTGGTTTAACTAGAACTCTTTTAAATGGATAGAAACGGAGGAATTTTATGAGTTTTGGGACTTGGATAGCCATTGCTATAGCCTTAGTAATCGGAGTAGTAGGAACGAGTGCTGAAAGGAAAAAGACGGACAGAAAATATACAGTCGCACTTATTTGGTTTGTGATTGCAGTGATTTTATTTTTTATATGGTGGTTTACACGGTGACGTCATTAAATGCAATAAGGGTGTTCTGTAGGTATATAGTTGACCTGGAAAAAGATTTTGCTGAAAGTGTGTGGTACTTGAGATGACTACAACTATATTTTTATTAATCCACATAATAGCTGGCTTATTCCTCATATACTTTTACGGCAAGTTACCTAAAGGAATAACTACATTTACTATTGTTTTATTTAGTATGAGCTTGATATATTTTGGATCCTTTTTCATAAGTGAATTTTTTAACAAGTGGTTGTGAAAGGAGTAGATTAATGGGCGCTCTATTTACTATCATTGCTGATTTTTTTAGCTCCATTGCATTTGCATTAATGGGGAAGAAGAAAAAGAAAGAAGAGAAGAATGAGGACAAGGAATAGCTTCTTTATTCTTTGAAAAAAGGGAGGACGATTCTATTAAAAATGTAAATGTAGGTTTGACCTTCTTATTGATGAGTGCAATCATTTATGGTTCTACCTTAATTAGTGCATCAATCTATTCTGAAGTATTAGCTGGTCCTGATGGTCAAGGGTGGATTACAAAGTACGGTGTTTACGGAACTGCTTTTAGGGAGGTTGGTACTTTTCCAGTCATTCTTGCTATACTACTCGCTATAATAGGCGGAATTATTTTATGTAATTCCTTACGAAAAAACCGCGGTTCTTGATGTATTTCTTGAATGGTAACTTGTTGGCGCACTTTATAAGGGAAACCATATGTAATTCAATCTCTAATTAGTCCACCTTCACTAACAAGAAATGTTTGTAAAAGACATATTTTATTCTATTATCCACGAATAGCGGAAAAACGTTACCACTCAACCTTAAGGACATTACATAATAATTCACTAAAAAAGTGAATCCACTGTTGTAAAGGTAAAGCATAAACAATGCTCCTCTTTTATAATATCTACAGATTCTTTTTACAAGGGTTTCACACCATATGATTTTAAAAGAAAGTTGGAGACCAAATGGATAGGATAATTCAACAAAACAAGGACGAAATGAAGGTTAAATATATCGTTGTCGTTATGTTTTCATACTTAACAGGAAGAAAGATAAAGTGGGTAGAGAAGTATAGAATGGAATTAAAAGAGCTCGTGAAGCAGCATGAGAAGAATAAGGGTTTATACAACGTATGAAATCTATATCGTTTCTAGGGCGGTTCTCCAAGTATGGAACTGTCCTTTTTTATGGCGTTTTTTTCGTATGTATGTAAAAGAGCAATGTGTTGGGGATAATATGAAGGAAAGCTAGTCTAAAAAAATTTAACATCTTTATCTCATCTTTACCTCATTATGCTATTCTTACTTCATTACGATCATGGAGATAGTTGCGAGGAGATATATGCCATGCAAAGAACAATATTAATTGTAGAAGACGAAGACATATTACGGGAAATTGTAAAGGATTATTTATTAAATGAAGGATATAACGTGTTAGAAGCTGTTAATGGCAATGAAGCATTAACTATATTTGAAGAAGAAGATGAAGTCCACTTAATAATTCTAGATATTATGTTGCCAGAGCTAGATGGATGGTCTGTTTGCAGAAGAATTCGAAAAGCATCTAACGTTCCCATTATTATGTTGACGGCTCGAGTCGATGAAGATGATACGTTACTAGGGTTTGAACTAGGTGCGGATGATTATGTCACAAAACCGTACAGTCCCCCCCATTTTATTGGCTAGAGTAAAACGACTAATGGAAAGTCGTTATCTTGCTACAGGGAAGGTATCAAACGAAGACATTCTTATCAAGAGTGGGATTCGGGTCGATTTTCCTTCTCGAATTGTGACAGTAGAGGGGGAAAATATCCATTTAACTCATACAGAATTTGAAATATTAACCTATTTCATGCAAAACCCAGGCATCATTATAACGAGAGAGCAATTAATTACGAAAATCTGGGGCTATGAATTTGTTGGAGATGATCGGACAGTTAATAGTCATATTCGAAATTTGCGTTACAAATTAGGCACAAAAGCAGACTGTATTGTAACGGTGATTCGTGCAGGCTACAAGTTTGAGGAAAAAGCATGAAAAAAGGGATCGTGTGGAAACTGTTTCTGCTGACGACACTATTATGCACGCTCATTTTAGCAGCTATTTTTGTTGGACAAACCGTCTTCTTTAAACAATATTATGAATACCAAAAGGTAAATGAAATCAAAAAGAGTATTCAAACGTTTAAGGATCAATACGTAAAGGCGAAAGGTGATCCTACTACTATTGAAAAACTTGAGCAGAAATTTTACGAAGAAAATACAACATGGATCACAACTGTTGATTCTGCAGGTAATATTAGGAATGCAGATGATTTTTCTGTAAGAATTCAAGTTGAAGCTTCAAAATATGAGGGTTTCTCGAATCGTGAAATAACGATTCCTTTATATAGTTTCATAAGTTTAGAAGATTTAGATAGAACAAAGTTTTATTTAGATAAGGGGAACCACATATTAATTGATGGGATTATGGAAAAGGATAAGTTAGTTCCTATTATTTTAATGATGGAAAATCAAGATTTTATGTTGGAAAATATGCTGCTCTCAAAAAAAGTATATGGGAAAAAGTCTTTAAGAAAGCCAGCACCACAGCAGCCAGCACCACAGGAGTCTGCGCCAAACGCCACTTCACAGGTCTATTTGAAGGGAGAGATTCAAAAATTACAATTACCATTAAGCACTATCGGACAAGATATATATTCAAACACTATGTTTTTAGATCGAATAAAGCAATTCCAAGTGGATTTACTATTAAATAAAAAAGATATACAAAGTGCTGAAACAGTGGATTACGAGGAGAATGATATAAAATACAAAATCTTTATAGAACCTATAGAGAACCAAACTGGCGAAACTATCTATATCTATGCGATGACCTCTTTACAACCGGTTGATGAAGCGGTTCAAATGATACAAGACTATTATGCATACTTCATTATTTTTGTGCTACTCCTTATCATATTGGTGTCCTTTTATTATTCGAAAAAGATTGCGAAGCCACTAATTCAAATAAACGAGACGACGGAAAAGATTGCGAACTTAGATTTTTCGGAAACAATCCCAATTTCTTCAAAAGATGAGATTGGTGCTTTATCACAAAATATTAACAAGCTTTCCGATACATTGCATTCGCATATTAATCAATTGCAACAGGACATAGAGAAAGAGAAACAATTAGAAAATACACGAAAGGAATTTATATCCGGTGTTTCTCACGAATTAAAAACGCCTTTAAGTATTTTAAAAAGCTGCATTTCCATATTAGAGGATGGCGTCGCTAGTAATAAGAAGGAACATTATTTTATAGCGATGTCAAAAGAAGTAGATAAAATGGACATGCTCATAGTGGATATGCTGGAATTAGCGAAGTATGAGTCTGGTACGTACAAGATGGAAATGGATGTATTTTATATTGATCAAGTCATTGCATATATATGTGACCAATTAGCTCCTGAAATAGCTAAAAAACAATTACATGTTGAGCAACAACTTGCTAATCTAAAGGTCGTTGCTAATCAAAACAGAATAGAACAAGTACTTACAAACTTTATTACGAATGCCATACGATATACACCAGAACATAATCTTATTCTGATTTCCACGATAGAAGAGAACGACCGTGTAAAAATATGTGTGGAAAATAAAGGAGCCCATATTAAACAGGAGCAATTAGAAAAGATATGGGATCGATTTTATCGTGGCGATACGTCGCGCAGACGTTCGAAAGGTGGCACAGGTTTGGGGCTTGCTATCTCTAAGAATATCTTAGATCTACATGGTTCGGAATACGGAGTATATAATACAGAGGATGGAGTGTTATTTTTCTTTTATTTAAATAAAGATTAGAAATATGTCGCTGATTTGAGCTATCCGTTCAAGCCTATTCGAAGGCTGGGACGGATAGCTTTTTTTATGCTACATAGTTTTTAAACCATATTGATATCATCTTCACTTCATCTTCACCTCTCTCTATTAATCTTTATACCGTAGAAAGATTTATAGAGAGAGGATAAAACATTTATGGCATTACAGCGGACTACTCGAAAAAAACGATTGAGAAAGAAAAGAATCATCCATCTGGTTCTCTTACTCTTTATCATATTTCTGTTCTTTTTTCTGGATACATTTCCTTTTTCTCCTCAAGAGGTAAAAGATCAATTGAAGAAGGATGTAAGGAATCAACAAGAACGGACTATAGCGCAATTGCCTGATGCAGAACACTCTGACGAAAAGGTTGTCTACTTAACCTTTGATGACGGCCCAACTTCCGCAACAGACGATGTTCTTGAAATCTTAAAGGAGTATGGCGCAAAAGCGACCTTTTTTATGCTCTCTCCTCATATGGAGGAGCGGTCTAATTTAGTAAAGCAAATGGTTCAAGAGGGACATGGTGTTGGATTACACGGTGTAACGCATGATTTAAATCGCTTTTATAAGTCTGAACAAACGGTTCTCAACGAAATGAATGAAGCTCAACAAGTCCTAGAAAACATCGCCGGTGTTCATTCTTCACTGATACGTACTCCATATGGGAGTGTCCCATATTTAACCAAACCGTACAGAAAAGCTTTGAAGGAACAAGGCTATGAATTGTGGGATTGGAATATTGACAGTCGCGATTGGGATCGGAAAGACGGCAAGTATGTGGAAAATCTCATTGATCAAATTCAATCTATTGAAGGAAATGGAGCCACACCAGTTGTGCTGCTTCATGACCAATCCCAAACCGCGCAAAGTCTAGCGGAGCTATTAACCTATTTAACAGAACATGGGTTTGAGATGAAGAAGTTAGACTCTTCTGTTGAACCAGTCCAATTCAGGTGTTATGACCGTTGTCATCAGCTACCTAAACTTTAAATATCGAAAGAAGGGGAAAATATGAAAAAAATTACGTTGTTTGTAACGTTGCTATTATTATTATTTATTACATTATCGGTTTATACTAGCCATTCTCTTCATGAAGAGAATCAACCTATCTACGAAAACAAGAAAGACTATCCTACTAAAACTGACGACAGGAATACAGAGTTTAAGGTGGTCATTGATCCAGGCCATGGCGGTAAAGATGTCGGGGCGACTGGGGCAAGTGGTCAGAATGAGAAGGATTTTACGCTAAGTGTATCCAAAAAGGTGCAAACCTTGTTGAAGGAGGAATCCGGAATAGAGGTGTTTATGACAAGAACAGAGGATAGCTTTATTTCACAGGAAAGCCGTTATAGACCCAAATATGCCAATAAATTAAACGCAGATGTATTTATTTCAATCCATGGCAATACGTTTACAGACCCTACTGTTTCTGGCACGGAGACTTTTTATTATCACAAGCACTCCAAATATTTGGCTAATTTGATTCAGGAAAAAGTAGTTGAAGCTACTGGATTTAGGGATAGAGGCATACAAAAGAAGGATCTCTTTGTCGTAAGGGATACGAAAATGCCAGCAGTATTAATAGAAGTAGGGTATTTAACGAATCCTCAGGAGGAATCAGAAATGTGGACGGAAGAATTTCAAGATAGAGTTGCTGCTTCTATTGTGGAAGGGATTAAAGAATACAGAAGTTAGAAGTGGTATCGCAGATGTAAAGGGTGGAGGTAACATAATCATTACTATATTGGACAAGCTACTATATGGTGAAGAAGATGAAAAAATTACTTTTAGTATTTATTGTATGGCTGTTCTTATGCTCCCAAATCGTTTCAGCTACACCTTATAAAAGTGATGTGGTTAGCAATTTTATCCATGCGTTAATTACAAAAGGAGAAGATAAGGCGGAACAATTCTTGTCTTCCGATGTAGAAATTCCAGAAATACGTGAAAACACACGAATAAAAGAAATCTTAGGATTGCCCACATCAAAAGATAATGTTCATGTTTCCGTTGCCTATATTGATGATGGGGAAGATGAACCTAAACGTATTGCTTTTATATGGGAAATCATGTCGACGAAGGATAAAATAACAAATATTAAGGTCGTTTATGATGGCTCCAATCCGTTCATGAATGAATCGAATATCATACAAGAATATAGAAAAAAGCATGGTAAAAAAATTCTCGGAATAGCTGAGTTTCCTATTGACGTTACGCATATAGATGGTGAAATGGTTGGGGATAAAGTAACCATTAACTACAGGAGTACGAAACATAATGCAGCTGTTCAATTGGAGGTAGTTCCTGAAGAAAAAGAGCTGGAGAGTCTCAAAGAAAAAAATACGAAAATATATTATCTCAAAAATGGAACGAAGGCACTTTTGGCAAAGGATTCATCAAGTAATCCTACGCTAGTCTTTCTGCATGGTGAAATGAGATATACGATATCGATGGTAGGGAAAAAGTTTTATGCAAATGATTTCATTTTTGTTGCGAATTCGATGTTCATAGAAGGATTAGATTATGGACCGTCTTAGGACGGTCTATTTTCTGGTCTTTATGTCATATATAATTGACATTATTTCGAGATGTCATATATAATGTACATGCAATTATTAGAAAGGGTGGCGGACTTGAACAGAGTCAAGGAGTATCGGAAGCAGAGAAGCTTTACTCAGATTGAGCTTGCAAAAAAAGTCGGTGTAGCAAGACAGACGATTAATTTAATTGAAAACGACAAGTACAACCCCTCT
This sequence comes from Radiobacillus deserti, assembly GCF_007301515.1. GTDB lineage: Bacteria > Bacillota > Bacilli > Bacillales > Amphibacillaceae > Radiobacillus > Radiobacillus deserti. The sequence continues at coordinate 2,996,028 of NZ_CP041666.1, read as the reverse complement.
TTGTCTTTGTGCATAGCCTTAGCCAAGGAGCTCAGGACAGACTTAAATCAGTTATTTTGGGAGGAGAATCACAGTGAAGAATAAAATACTTAATCGATTTGTCGGAGTGGTCGATGATCGAGATGAATATCAGCGCTCGGAAATATACAAAGAGTTGGCCTTTTCTGGAATTTTACTATGGTATTTAACCATGATTTTAATGTTTATAAGTCTTATTATCGATACCATTCAACATACTCTTTCCTTCGCAACACCAGCACTTTTTATTATAAATATGGCTTATGCAATGATGACCGTTATCAAGATAAGAAGAAAACACTTGGATGAAACAGATTGTGCTTCTGAGGAAGAGTACGAAGAAAAGAAAAAACAATTAAAAAAGACATCTACTTTAGCTGGGGCTCAATGGGGACTTTTTATGTTAATTTTTATGGAATACGTATCTCCTTACCTATCTACTGGTGAAATAGACGTAAGTTGGTGGAATGTAATCATTTGGATTGGTGGGGGAGTGTTTTTTGGAATGTCCCTTTATCTGTTTTCAAAGTCGAAGCTGCAGAAGCATTTTTGATGGAGACTGACCAGAGGGAAGTTATGGCCAAAATGGCACACACGATTGTTCTTACATAAGGTAACATATAAAGTCCTAAGTTTGGACAGTTGGACTAAAAATAACTATTGGAAAGTTTACTTACAATGAAGGCTTTCAGCCGTATTTAGATAACCACCCGTGTGTGAATGGGTGGTTTAATTATCTTCTCAGATAGAATCTTGAAAAATCTGGACGAGTTCGACATTATTCATCAAAATACGGGTAGTGACAGGCACCTCAGTCTTTATCTCTTTTTATGACTCTTTACAAAATAATCCAAAATAACCTTGACCTTTTCACAAGCTTAAAATAATAATATCTATAAATACTAGAATCGATATTTTTAAGTAGTAAAAAAGAAAGCCAAGGAATCGCCAACATGTTCCAATTTTTAAAACCAGAGTGAGAGGAGAAAAAAATGAAAAAATTATCAAAACGAAGTAAAGGTTTCGGTGTATCAGCAGCTGTATTAACAGGTGCTGCTATTAGTATGCCTCTGGCACCCCCAACACATGCAGCTGGCATTTCCTTTTCGGATCTAGATACAAATCACATGGCATATGACGCCGTTAAGGATTTAACCAGTAAAGGAATTTTAAAAGGATATCCATCTGGGGAGTTTAAGCCGAACGAGAAAGTATCACGAGAACATACAGCGGTAATCCTTTTCAAAGCACTGAATTTAAAAGTGCCTGATAATGTGTCCTCTGTACTATCTATCTATGAGGATATCGATAGTCAAAGTCCGTATGCGAAAGAGATTGCTGCCGTAACGGCAGCAGGTATTTTTCATGGAGACAATGGGAATTTTGAGCCGAAACGGACTATTACGAGAAATGAAATGGCAGTTGTCTTAGTGAAGGCCTTTCATTTACAAGATAAAGGCACCGATTTCCATTTTGAAGACATCAATGACATCCCCAAGACTTTTCAACCATTTGTAAAAATTCTAGCCCAACATAAAATTACGGTAGGAAGTATGAATGAAGATGGAAACCGTGTGTATCGCGGGGGCAGCTCTACCACACGTGCGCAGATGGCTGTGTTCGTTCATAAATCCATGCTTTCTTCTACGAGTATTGAACGATATGATCAAAATTCTGTCGTTATTGCAGGTGAAACTTATGCTATTTCAAAAGACCTGCAACCGCTATTTAAGGAAGAAAATCAGCAATTATTGCTTGGAGCATCTATAAAGTTTGAGACAAGCAACAAAGTCCTGACCCAAATTACGGGGTTAGAAATAACCAATAACCCAGTCTCTAATGCTGTGACAAATAGTTTAGATGGCGGTGGTGTAACGATCGAGGGGAATTTAGCTATAAATGGTTCCACCCCAATCAAAATATCCAATCTTACTGTAACTGGCGACCTCACTATTGAAAGTGAAGGCTTTATGGGAGAGGATATACAAATAAATGGACGTACTACCGTTAGCAATTCGGCAAATGCCACCCTACACGCTAATGAGCAACCATCCATCCTGTTAAGAGACGCTACTCTAGATACTGTGGATGTCAACTTACCAAAGGTTCAACTTACCATCCATGGTCAATCCAATATAAAGGAAATGAATCTCTATCAGAGGGCAGGGCTTTCTGTAGAAGGACCATCTAGCCTTTCCACCCTGAACATCCATGGAGGTGTAGATCAATTACAACTAAATGGATCCATCGACAAGCTGATTCTTCAACAGGATACGACGAACTTTACGTTAGAAGGGTCAGGCCACATTATCCATATTCAGCTGAAAGGTGGAAAGGGGAACATTAATCAACAATGGATTGGCACCATTGATGTGTTTGAAATCTTTTCTAACGACATACATATTCGTATGGCACTGGGTAGCACGATTCGTAATGTAATCCTGCACGAAAATGTGAAGATAGAAGAAGTATTTGAAAACTACGAAGAAATAAGAAACTATATTCAAAATATAAATGGACAGACAAATCCATACTATGATGCTCCACCAGTAGATCATTCAGATCGCACGCCACCAACTATTGTAACGTCTAAATTTTCCGTTCACTATGATCCCTTGTCCAAAAAAGTGACACTTGTCGGGGATGCTGGAGCGGTCAGCGAAGGCGACGCCGTGTTAAAGGTGTACGAATGGACAGATACGGACGCGGATGGGGTAGTCAAAGCGGATGAATTACAAGCACCTATCCAGCTTGGAAATAGTGCGGCAGCCGGTTCGGTAAACCTATCTTTAGATGCACTCGCAGAGGGAGCCTATAATTTAGTAATTACTGCAACGGACGCTTCAGGAAATGAATCGGAGAAAAGCGCTTCTTACGTCATCCCAGCATCCATAGATAAAACATCACCAATGATAACAGGGGTAACGGATGGAACGAAAACCAATCAGAATGTTATTCCAAATTCTTCAGCTTCTGATGTTCAATCGGTTGTTTTAAAGAAGGATAATATAGCGATAGATGGCTATACACTAGGAACGCCTATTACTGGAGATGGAGCATATGTTTTAACCGTTACAGACGACGATGGAAATAGATCTGAGGTGGCCTTTACTATTGATAAAATAGCTCCTGACGTTAGTGGTGTTACGGATCAGCAGACCTATAATACTAGTGTAACTCCAACCAGTACCGCATCAGATATTGCAACGATTACATTGGTGAAAAATGGAACCATTGTGAATGGTTATGTGCTAGGTACACCAATAAGTGAGGATGGCGACTATATACTGACTGTCACGGATTTAGTAGGCAATAGTATGGTAGTTTCTTTCACAATAGATAAGGGAGCATATGGAATTGGAGACGGATCGATTGGTAACCCTTATGTCATAGACAATGTTGAGCAGTTAAATCATGTAAGAGATAATCTCTCTGCCCATTATGTGCTGAACACTGATATCGATATGAGTCAGACTTCTTATAAGGATGGATGGGCGCCAATTGGCACGACAGCAGAACCATTTAGCGGTACTTTAAAAGGAAATGGAAAGGTTATCGAAAACTTAAAGATACAAGCAAATGGCGCTACCGGGTTATTTGGCGCTGTTGCAGATGGCTCGGAAATTAGTAATCTAACATTAACAAATGCTAGTATTTCAAATACCGGTAACGGTACAGGAATCCTTGTTGGACATATGGCTGGTGGAGTCGTAACAGACGTTACTGTTTCTGGAAACATAAATACTAATGGGAGTTCCGCTGGTACGTTAGTTGGTTACATGAATGCAGGCTCTATTAGCAATAGTTCAGGATCAGGAAGTGTAACAGGTGTAAAAGGTGGTATAAATATGGGAGGACTTATCGGAATCATGCGAACATCCGCCCAACTAAATCATTCTGATGCAGACACCGATGTCCACTCTCTTCACAGTGAAGCGGGCGGATTAGTAGGAGCGAACGAGGGTACCATTACACATTCCTTTGCTTTAGGTTCTGTTTTTAGTAATTTCATCAATGTAGGTGGGTTAGTAGGGAGTAACCATGGATCAATTACACAGTCCTATTCAACAGTAGAAGTAAAAGGTGGTTCTGGTATTGTTGGAGGACTTGTCGGACTAAATGAAGGAACTATTACAGAAACCTATGCGGCAGGCGCTGTAAATTCAAGTGGAGTGGATGTAGGCGGATTGGTTGGTAAAAATAATAACACGGTAAGCAGTTCCTTCTACGATATGCAAATCACCACGCAAAGTGATACCGGAAAAGGAATACCGCTCTCGACTCTAGAAATGAAACAGCAGTCTACGTACACAAACGCTGGTTGGGACTTCACAAATACATGGTTCATGCCTACCGGTGATTATCCAGAGTTTAAAGAGGAATAGCCTTAAATACGATATAGAAATAGCTGTAAAGTGGTGTAAAATCCTTATAAATGTAGGCTTTAAGCCCTAAATCCTCTAAGGGTTTTAGGGTGATTATTGTTAAATGAAAACCGTACGCTAGGCGTATGGTTCAGAATAGCTTTAGTGATGTATCAAAAAAAGCTCCCCTAGTGTTAGAATAAACTTTAGGTTCTAACCGAAGATTATTTTAATTAGGAGGAGCTTTAATATCATCTGAGGTAAACAGTTTAGCACATACGAAATGGAATTGTTAGTATCGCATCGTGTTTGCTCCTAAGAACAAGAGACAAGTCCTCTACGGGAAACTAAAGAAAGATATAGGAATGTTTTTGAGACAGGTCTGTGTTTGAAAAGGAGCTATCTACCAAAAATAAGTGTGTCTTCATTGTGGGGTGCTTAAAGGAGAGAGTAGTTTAATGATATTCGATAAACATGCAAATTCTAAAATACCAGTATGGGAACAGAAGATTTTAGTGTAAAGTATTTTACGTTAGACACAGTGAAAAGTAACATGAAAGTAATAGAAGAAGAAATATATAAATCCTTTACAAGATGTTGTTTTTGTCTTAATCTTCGCTTTCTTGGTATCTAGCGATAAATAAAACAAAGATTACCATCATCTATTACTTCAGTTCTTATTAGAAATATCGTTTATGTGTTTTATAACTATTTTGGGGTGAAGTTCGGGTATCATATGCCCTATATTAGGAATAAGCATAAATTTTGCATGGGGAATCTCTCTTTGTAGTCGCTCACCCTGTTCAATTGTGCCAAAGGGATCATTTTCTCCAACGATAATTATGACAGGAACTTTAATATCTTTGTAGTTTACGCTAAGTTGTTTCGAAGTTCCTGGAAAGGCAAGAACATCCTCACGATTTGCTTTAAAATGACTTGGTCGAAAACCTATAGCATATACTTCTTCTTTTATATTCCTCAGGTGCACGTTCAGGTTCGAATGTTGATCTCACCATTGAATCCGCCATTCCTTTGCCTAGTGGAGTTTTTAGCAATGTACTTAAAATAAAATCTCCGAGTAAGGGCATTGTGGTAATCTTAGATAGAATATCGCCATGTTCTGCTGGGTAACCCTCTTTATACATAACTGCTCCTAATGTTACAATTCCAGCGACTTCATTTGGAAATTGTAGTGCGTAGGAGAGGGTCATAGTACCACTCCATGAATGTCCAACTAAAATAATAGGTTTATCTACACCAAGTTTCCCTAATGCTTTATGAATAAGCTCTGCTTGGAACATTGGGTTAACTTCTTTGTGCTTAGGTCTATCACTATAACCATACCCAGGTCTGTCAAATGCTATTGCATGATAGCCTTGTTTACCAGCTAACTGAACTACATCTTTAAAATCCTTGCTTGAAAGAATTCCTCCATGAAGAAACACAATTGGATCGCCGGTTCCTTCAGATATATAATGTAATTTATAATTACCGATAGTCACAAAACTGCCACTTGGTGGAAATGATGCCTCTGATTTTTTTACTTGCCACTTGTTATACGTGTATAATCCTCCAACAAATACTATCAGAATCAGTACAAGGATTAATTCCATTTACAGTCTCCTTTCCGTCTTCCTTTGTTAGTAATACATATTTTAAAGTTTGTAGATTATATAAAAATCCAGTTCCGGTTTGAGAACGCTTAATTTTTAGGAGCTATCCCTTTCCAAACAACCTTTGAAACATCGTTGGCGATTGTATTTAGTGGCACACTATCAGGGGAGACTAAATACATAAGTATGATGCCATTCATTAATGCATGGAGAACAACGGATAATGCATTAGGATCAATATTACTTGTCACACGGTTCTGTTGTTGTAGTTCTTTGAGAATCTCAGAACTCTCTAAGAATAACTGGGAAAAAGAGGCATTTAATTTATCCTTAATTTCTTTATCTCGCCGTTTTGAAATAAATTCAAAAAAGAGTAATGTTTTTTCATTTTTATCTTCTGCGCAAGCTCGGAATTCGTTTTCGAAAAGTACCTTCAATGCTTCTACTGGGCTCACAGAATCAAAAACTTCTTTCGATTGGTGCGGAAGTTCTTTTATAAGTTCTTTAAGGCTTCTTTCGGTAAGGGTTAAGAATAAATCGCTCTTACTGGAGAAATGCCAATAAACTGCCCCTTTTGTCAACCCTGCATTTTCAGCTACTTTATCTAAGGAAGTACCTTCATATCCGTACATTGCAAATGTTCTTTCGGCTGATTCTAGTATTTTTGTTCGAGTATCAGTGTATGACAGATTTTTTGCGCCTTGATTATCTAGAAGAATTTTTTTCATATGTTCTTTACTTCCAAAATGACGTCGGACTGTAGTCCAATGAACTCCAGCTTCTTTCGCAACATCAGCATATGTTATTTTGTCATATGGCTGGTCTAGTGAAAGTTTCTTAAGAGCATCCATAATTCTATCAATCGGTCTCAAGTTATCACCTCGAATACTTTATAGTACGTGCAGCAAATACTTTTGAGTATGTTGATATTATATTTATAGTGTAATTATATGTCAATAGTTATCCTTAATATAACCTGATAAACGTTCATGATGGAGATAAGACTTTATAGACAAGGTGCTCCAGACAACTGAAAAAAGATATGAAAACAGAATACGAAAGGTAAAGGGAGCACAATGATTTTTTTGATTGGACTAAAAAACTCATAACTTCCTAATTGTGAAATCTCAATTCTTATCCATCTGCATAAGGAAAATAATGTTAAAATGATAATGAAATACATTCGTGTAAATGGAGGGAACAACTTGATTACCATCTTCAGTATTTTAATTTATGTAATATTGCTTTTTCTCCTATCCACATTATTATTTTTCACTCTAACTTCGATTTGGGTAACGAATGAACCTATCATTGTTTACCTTTTATGCTTTATCATTATTCATTTATTATTACATGCCTTTGGTACGATGAAGAAGGATTCAAGATAATATTTGTGGGTTTTTGGATGAAAAAGGAGGGGGAAAATAAGCTTATTGTTAGCTTTCCTAATAAATGGGTTAAGCATTGTTCTCTTCTTCGATAATTGGACGAATGTCTCTCCACACATGTGGCTAATGTTACTCCTCGGCATAGTGGCATTACTCTGGAGTATCTATGAATCTTTACAAAATCGAGGCGTAGTACATAGTCCAATCCTGTTAAGTGTTTTCGTTTTATGTGGGTTACTTACATACTTAGACATTCCATATTTTATTTTTGTCATCATAACATACGGATTTTTCTTGTTTGTTTATTTTTTTGCAGTGGTGCAGTGGAGAAAAAAGCAAAAAGGGTGTGACATATGGAAAAGAATTACTTCGCTGTGACGTATGATGTTTGTGAAAACAATGAATTTTATGTAGATGAATAAATACACGATAGATTTAACTAAAGATTGTGAGGAACAATTAAAAAGTCTTGCAGCGTTAGTCATTGCTCCGTTGGTTTAGGTTTACGTATGACACACCGGACTTCAAAGATGTTACGTTGTCCAAAGAGTATGGGTTAACAGAGTACGAATATGGTTGTGAAGCTAATGGTTTCTGAATTTAACGAAAACATAAGAATCTACTGGAGACCGGACATAAAAATGAAAAGCTAGTACAGAAGAAGTTAAAGTAAAAAGTAAACGATAAGCAATGCTGAATCCTTGAAACGTTTCACCTGTACATTCGTAATCAAAGCATGGAGGTAATTTTATGTATAAGTTTCTATTTTTCTTTTCTATAATTTTATTGGTAGCTTGTTTCATTCTTTTCATCATGAATTTTCTAGTCGATTATAACGTAGTAACATTAGTTGTTTCAGCGTTAGGTATGGGAAGTGCTGGATTAACGATCTGGTCTTCTAAAATAATGTTGGAAAGAAAGAGTTAATTAGATTTGTGAGTTCGTAGAAGAAGGAGGAGTTCTGTGAATAAAGATATGTTCATATATATCCTCGGATTTGTAATGTTTCTAGTAGGAAGTTACTTATCCGCATATTGGGCTGTTTTAGGCACTATTATCGGGATTAGTGGTGGGTGGATATTAGGAATCAGCACATATTTTCTAGGGACAAGAAAACAAGTAAAGAGCAAAATATAGAAGACTAGGAGGGGATTGGGTGAAATTAGCGGAGGCATTATTATTACGTTCTGATTATCAAGTAAAAGTAGAGCAGTTGAAAAATCGATTAATTCAAAATGTAAGAGTGCAAGAAGGGGACAATCCAATAGAGGAACCGAATGCGATAATCGAAGAATTATCGGAGCTCCTAGGAAAACTTGAACGATTAATTCAAAACATAAATAAAACAAATATACAGACTAGGTTTGATCGAAAACAATCACTTGCGGATGCCCTTACAAGCAGGGATTTACTAGGCCAGGAAAGAAAGATTTATAACGAGCTTTTGAAAGAAGCCACTATGCGACATGACCGATATTCAAGGTCTGAAATTAAGTATGTCATGACAATGGACGTCAAAAAAATCCAATCGTATATAGATGAGTTGTCACAAAAATATAGACTGCTTGATGTGAAAATTCAGGAATTGAATTGGAGCACAGAATTACAGGAATAATGTAAGTTGGTAGCGATTTGAAAAGGCGAATACCAAACCTAACAACAGGTCAAAGTTGTATATGGCAAGGATGAGGGTGATCCTGAGGTTCAAGTCCTCTTTTTACAAATTATACCCAGTAATGTAACAACAGTACATTTTTTCTATTACAGTTAACGACCAGGTATTGATTTTCTTTTCGTGAGGGTGGATAGGGGATATTATGAACTAGAAAAGAAGGTAGTCTCATTGTAGGTGAATTTGGGTTATATCCAGTAAAAGCAGCAAACGATCCTTGATAAAATCTCCAGAATGCGGTTTAACTTGCCAAAAAACAATAAAAACTCTCCAAACATCCCAGTAAATCCGCAAAACTTATACCACATAAAAGAAATCATAATACAAAACTGGCGGTGATATCATGCAAGCCTTACTCGTGATAGATGTACAAAACGGATTAGTTCATAAAGGGGATTTTCAAAAAGAACTATCAAACATTGAAATGGTTATTCATGATTTTAAAGAAGCGGGAAAACCAGTTATTTTCATGAAACATACGGATGATGCAGAAAACAGTCCTCTTTATCGAGGTTCTACTGGATCTGAATTACATAGTTCGGTGAAGAAGTATGCGCAGCAAGTTATAGAGAAGCAAACTCCTAGTGCTTTCTACAACACGAATTTATCTAGCTCGTTAGATGGATTAGGGGTGGATCATCTTTTTATTACTGGTTTTAATACAGAATATTGCTGTCTGTTCACGGCGATTTCTGCTTTTGATAGAGGCTATAAAGTTACGTTCTTGGAGGATGTAACAGCGACAGTAAATTCCGCTGATACTTATGAAATGCAAGGGTTACATATAAGAGATTTCATAGGCTCTGTTCTCCATGTATCTAATGTAATAGAAGTTTTGGAATATGAGGAATATAAAGAGAAATATAGACTAGCTCCTTCATCTTAAATAAAAAAGGAAGGGAGAAAGGACAAATGAAACAAATATTTGCATTTGAAACAAAAGAAGAATACGAAGAACATGAAGGTTTGATTAAAAGATTGAATGAAAAGTTAAAAGTCTACCAGGCCGAATTGGAGGCAAATTACAAGCTAATTGATAAACCGAAAGCGATAGTATGGACATCGGTAGAATTGGCCACAACCGTTTTTTCTAATCTTCCACTACCTGCTTTTACAAATAGAGATACAATCTATATTTCTCCTGAGCTATTTAAATGGAGAGAGCTGTTTTTAAAGCAGCTAGAAGGGAAGAATCACGCTAAGGTCGAAGCATTTTATAAGAATATGTCGGAAAACCAATTACTGACTATCGTAGGTCATGAATTAACACACCATTCGGACTTATTTGTAGATGAATTTGACGCTGATAGGGAGGATAGTATTTGGTTTGAAGAAGGAATGTGTGATTATCTATCAAGAAAACGGATATTAAATGATCAAGAATTTAAGGATGTAACAGCAGTAGAGCGAGAATTGGTAGACATGTTTCATGGGAAATACGGAAATCATTCGTTGGATGACTTTGGAGAGGCTAGTTATCAAGGGAGTTTATCTAGTATCCTGTTTAACTATTGGCGAAGTTTTCTTGTTGTTACATATTTGGTTGAAGAAAGGGCAAATAATAACATTCATCAAGTTTTTAGTGAATACCATAAATGGCATGAAAACGGAAGAAAGCAGCCATTGACGAAATACTTTGAGGTCGAATCCTTTTTCTCAGGCTCTGTATAAACAACTGGAATCTTATATTAAAATGATACAAATAGATAAAAGATAAATTCAAATACTAGGCACATACCGACCATGCTAGAGTCATAGAAGACAACAACTGGAAATTAAAAACTCGTTGATTATTTATATTCACGTTGAAACGTTACGAACGAAAGGGGGAGATCTAATTGATTAGATTGGATGAAATGAACGCTAGTGAATATAAGCGGTATCTTAGTTATGCGGTTAAAAATTATGCGGATGAGCATGTGAAAGCAGGTAACTGGAAGCAAGAAGAGGCTATGAACAAGGCAGCGAAACAATTTGAAAAGCTACTACCTGATGGAGAAAAAACGGAAAACCATAAACTTTTTACGATACGAGACCATAATCAAGAAGTTGGGATGATCTGGTTAGCCAAACAGACAGACGAGAGGGGATTTATATATGACATTAACATCTGGGAAGGCTATCAAGGGCGTGGTTATGGAAAACAAGCAATGAAAGAAATAGAAGAAGTAGCAAAGGAATTAGGCTTGAAAAAGATAGGGCTACATGTGTTTGGGAATAACAAAATTGCACGAGGACTGTATGAAAAGCTGGGTTATTTAGAGTCAAGTGTTAAAATGGAGAAAGAGATTTAATAATTGAATTCAGTAACAAGAGGAAGGTGATGATTTTGAAAAAAGCCTTTGTGCATGTAGGTTATTTTTTCGTACTTGTCATCCTATCCGTCACATCTTTTTTTATCGTTCTCGGTGCAGGATTTGTAGGGAAAATTAGCCTGTCTGTATTGTGTCTTCCTCTAGTTTTTAGTGTAATCTGGCATTGGGATTACATGTGGCGATTTTGAAGTCTAAAATCCGCTTTACTCTTGATTCCATTTATTATGAAAGGAGAATGAAACGATGGAAACAATTGTATCGAGCCGTAATGGCTCAATACCTTCAACACTAGTAATTCTTTCTATCATCCTCCCATTTATCGGGCTGATTCTTAGTGTTGTCGGAATTATCGTTTCAAGAAAATCCTGGAAGGAAGAGGCGAATGGATTTATTGCCTCAGGCTTAATCTGCAGCATTGTCGGAGTTGTAGTACAACTCTTTGTTTCTTTCTACTTTTTGACTTCCAATAGCTAATACTGCATGGAGCAGCTTCCTAATTGCTCTTTCTAGCCTTATACAGTTTCCATTGTTTCTCGTACAATCATCCACGTTCCATCCATTTTTTGCCAGTCCTCAATCATGAATAACCTGGCTAAAACACGTCCCTCTTTTTCGACGGATTGCTCATAAAACACAGCGACGTTATCCGAGTCCCGGAAGCGGATTGCTCTATTTTGAACTTGTCTGCTTGCACCAGATAAGTTTTGAATGGCTTGCTCTAAGGTTGCTATTGCTTCCGTACGCTCAATGACAAGTGGCTTATCGGCATTGTTGAATAAGAAGATGATAAAAAAGGAATCTGCCAGCCTGTCTTTCGTAGTCATTTCCCCCACCGTTAAAGCTCGATCCCAATCTGCATTATAAATATCGTGCATTTTTTGAAACGCCTGCACATCTTTTTCGTTGTTTGTCACGTATGTCATCCTTCATTTTTAATATGTTATTTTAACATAGAATGTGTTTTCTATGCAGTTTATATGTGAAAAACAACATATTTTCTGTGCAATTCAAAAAATTTACATAACGAACTACAAAATGATGGTATAATTTACTAAAACTAAATAAAGGAGATGCTGTTTTTGTATTGCCAGTTATAGACAAATGAATAAAAGAAAATTAATTTGGATTCATGTAAGCACGATTCTAATGATTTGTATGTTTGTCGCTTTTCCATCCTCTGGAAAGATGAACGCCTCAGAAGTGACATTCAAGGATTTAAAGCCGGGAGATCAAGGATACGAAGATGTTATGTCCTTAGTAAAGGAGAACATTTTACACGGATACAATGATCAAACCTTTAAACCTTATAGGAATATCTCTAGAAACCACGCTGCAGTATTACTCTCACATGCATTACAATTACCTATTCCGTCTAACATAAAGCAAATACTAGCTGCCTATTCGGATGTGGATGAAACGAGCTTATATGCGAAAGAGATTGCCGCAGTTACCGAAGCGGGAATTTTCAAAGGTAGCAATGGAAAGTTTTTAGGGAACCGGTCCATTACGAGAGCGCAAGTCGCCACTGTGTTCGTTCAAGCATATGACCTTTATGCTCTACATACTCCTGTAGCATTTACAGACTTCAAAGAAATCGACCCTTCCCACCAAGAAAGTGTCCGCACACTAGCACAGCACGGAATCTCCATAGGAAAACAAGCACAAGATGGAACCCGTTATTTTGCAGGAAGTGAATCCGTGAAAAGGGTTCAATTTGCTATCTTTTTGAACAAACTGAAAACGAAAGCAATGCACTACGGAAAGATAGAGTCACTAGAAAATGGAGAAGTAACGATAAACAACGTTTCTTATCAATATGTACCAGCATTATCCGGATTATTTGCTGAAAACAACGCGGCTGTTTTGCAGGGAGCTGTTGTTGATTTTTCTGCCCAAGATCGAGTAATTACATCAATTCAATACCTAGAGCTTCGTACAAGTGGTACGGAGACAAATTCACTCCACTTGGATGGGGCTGGTGTGAGCATTAATGGACATTTCAAGGTATCAGGAGATTACCTAACTGTTCAAGACCTTATCATAAATCAAGACTTTATTGTGGATGAAAAAGTAGAGAACAGACTGGATATTCAACAAGTAACGATAAAAGGGGAGACCTATCTAGGCGAGAAGAAAGCACACACAGCGGCTAAAGTTCAGGAGTTGGGAACAGGACCAGAACCAAGCGGTGCCCACATAACATTTAATGGTGTACATGCTGGAGTTGTATATGGAGGACTGCCTGATGTGATGTTTTCCGCTTTACACATACCGTCTGTGCTAGATCTTGCACTGTCAGCACGAGTACAAGTGTCTGCCGATTCTGGAGAAGAACCTCATATAGAATTGCATGATGGATCAAGTGGAAGTGAATTAGATGGGAAGATAGAACGGGTTCGTGTATTGGCTAAACAGCCATTGGATATTAAAGGGAACGCACGGATAAATCTTCTTGTCTTTGATTCGATTGCACCCCATACTGTTAGTTCTAATCTTGAAATAAATAATTTACAACTATCTGAAGGTACCGATCCAACCGCAGTAATTAGAAATTACGATGAAGTTCGGAAAAATATACGTTCTATTAATGGCCAACCGAATCCGGATTACCAGGCACCAACAGTTCCGAGTACCCCATCTGCTCCAAGAGTCACAGGAGTAAATGGAACGGAGGCATCAGTCGGTATTGGTGGGAATTATACACTACCTACAAGTTTACTAGTTTCGCTTAGCAATGATAAGCGGGAATATCGACATGTGACGTGGGAAAGCGATACGTCAGCGATTGATTTTTCCGTAACGGATGAATACACATTTAAAGGGCAAGTAGAGGGTTATGCAAAGCCGATTTACTTTATCCTCCATGTCCTGAAGTTTGCTGATAACGGTAGATCGATATATGTAACGAATAAATCGGAATTAGAATATGCGTTAAAAACCCCGCATATTGAAAAAATCTATATGAATCAAGGATTTAAGCTAGACAAACCGATTCATATAGATAAACCTGTTACCATATATCAAGTTGATACCCCAACTGGGCAACAGCAAGTCTATGATTTTGCTGATAGCTCTATTGATTACCTAAATGTAAAAGACTTAAAAAACACTGGTGGGACATTGCTAATTCAAAACCTACGTTACCACTGGTTAAATTTCACTACCCCGAATGAAGATATAGGTTATGGCGGCTTACTTTTAAACGTGCAGGGAGAACCGGATTCGATGCTTGATATACGAGGTGCTGTAAGTCTTGGTATTAACTCGTCCGACTTAGAAGCCATTTCCATAGACAATGAAGGTGAAACATTTTCAGGCGACTTGGTAGGGTCAGGTACAAACGTGAAGGGTCCAACATTCCTTTCTGATTCTTCTGGGGAGGCACCTTTCTTTCAAATAGCGCTTAGTGAGTTGATTGTAGAAAGATTAGATAGCAAAAAGCTCTATAGAAGTGACTTCGGAATTGACCATGTGCATACGATGACAGATCTTTCGCTTATTGGTGTGCAGGTGTCGGGGATAGGTGAAATAACGAAGAATAATAGTACGATAAAAGTCGTTGATGAAAATGGGAATGATATTAATGATGTAAAGGTAACTCTGGACTTGGCAAAACTGAAATATTACACCAACTTAGCCGAGAAGTATTCATCATTAGCTCAAGATTTGAAGGTGAAACAAAAGGTGCCTGAAACGACTATTCGTTTGGTGGAAGAATTAAAAGTGGAAGGAGAAAATCTCTTACAAGCTCCTGTTGAAGGAGAGGTTGCAGATACTGCAGAAAAGTTAAAACAGGTAACTCACAGTATCACGGACGAAATGAACGACTTCGAACTAGCTCCTGCTTTTAACAGAGCTACTCTTTACAAAAAGATTATAGAAGCAGAATCTACACTGAAGCAATTGCTAATCGATAAGAAAAATACTACTGCTGCATACGAAGAATTATTCCAAGTAACGATGGATGCTTTTAAAATCTATCGCCAATTACCACTATCTATCGATGAAGTAATCGATTGTCAAACTGGAATTGACGTGGCTATTCAAGCAGTAAGAAATGGTTAATCCAACTTATTTTATAAAATAGATTAGTATTTTAATAGCGTGCGTCTTTTATGTATTCGCGTAAAAGGCGCGCGTATGAAGTATAGGTTAGTAAATTCATTAAAACAAAATAAAGGAGAAAGTTGGATACACATCCAACGGTATATAACAAATGAATAAACATTAGTCGAAGACCATTATCCACCAAAATATCAGAAGCGGAAGCTCTTCTTAAAGCAATGAAAATGGATCATATGAACACATCCAATGAATACAGAGCGTTAATGAATCAGATGCTTCAAGCACAAAAGGTTCACCAGAATCGATTGATTACGGAAGATGAAGTCACAGAGTCTGCTCGTTTGCTTCAGGAGGCTATCGATCAGCTTCGAGGCACAACCTCATAAGTAAAAAATCTCCGGTCAATAGGCCGGAGATTTTTTGTTTTTCAAATGAATTTCTTCCCTCATAGACTTTATATAAGTCGAATCTCTCATTTTCTATTTTTTTGTCGAATCATATAGAAAAATAATAGATAAATAGATATACTAGAAAGGTAAATTTTTGAAGAGAACGGGGGATACATATTGGGTAAGAGACAACAAGATAAAAACGTAAGGTATAAGGCAGGGCTATTATTTTTGGTTATTCTCTTAATTTTTGGTAGTTTTCCACAGGCTTCAGAAGCGGCTACTACGAAGGTTAAAGAGTCTTTTCGCGTTTCTGATGGAGTTTCCTATAAGGATATTAGACTATCAGATTCCAGCACAAATCAAGCTGTCAGAGTGTTGAATGTAAATATTGGCAATTCAAACACAGCAGTAGAAGTAGGGGTACCTACAGAAATTAATAAGCTAGTTCCAACAATTACGCGTGCTAGACAATTTAGCAAGGCAGGACACCGGGTGGTTGGAGCGATAAACGGCTCTTTCTTTCAATTCGGGCAATCTATGTATCTAGTATCTAAAAATAATAAATTGCTTAACGCAGGCGTTGTATCAGATGGAGAAGAATACTATGTCAATGACCCAATTGCATTTGGAATTGATAAGGATGGAAAAGGAATTATTGATTATTACAATTTAGATTTAACCTATACGCATGACGGAAAAACATTTGATATTACAAGCACAAACAAACAACGTTTATCACAGGAAACCATTTTATATACCTCTGATTTCTCCAGTACCTATACGGAAACCAATCATTACGGAACAGAAGTAGTTGTCACATTGCCAAAAGCTCCTTCTTTACAATTCGGTGGAACCTATACAGGAGAAGTAACAGCTGTTCGTCCTTACGGGGACAAGACAAAGACTGAGATTCCAACGAACGGATTTGTTCTTTCGGGAACTGGTGTTGGCTCGACGAACTTATCTAAAGTAAAGGTAGGGGATACCATTTCTGTATCTGTTGATATTGATAGCAAATGGAAAAACTCTTCCTTCATTTTGGCAAGTGGTCCGCTATTAGTGGAAAATGGACATGTTAACTTATCCATGGATCCAAATAGTTACAGAGCAAGCGAAAGAGCGCCTCGTACGGCAGTGGCAATTGATAGTACAAGAAACCGTGTTTTCTTCGTAACGGTTGATGGTCGTCAAGCAGGTTATAGTAATGGAATGAATCTTACGGAGTTTGCGAAATATCTAGTTAGTCTAGGCGCAGATAGAGCGTTAAATCTTGATGGTGGCGGCTCTACAACAATGGGTGTACGTTACCCTGGAGAGAAGCTATTGGAGCTTGCGAATTCTCCATCAGACGGAGTTCAGCGTTCCGTTTCTACTATTCTAATGGCAGTTGCGAAAGAACCTGGACAAGTATATTATTCTGACTTACAAGTGATGGGGTCTCATTACGAAGGGATCCAATGGTTAACAGAGCGCGGAATTCAAGGCTATGGAGATGGAACGTTCGGTGTAAATAAAGAGTTGAGTCGTCCACACGCTGCGATTATGTTTACAAGAGCGCTAGGTTTAACAACACCAGCAAAATCAACGGTTGAAGATTATTTTAAAGATGTGAAATCAACGGACCTATATTCCGAGTTTATCGCTGCTGTTGCGAAGGCAGGAATATTTAAAGGTAGTGGTGGGAACTATAATCCAGATCAATTATTAACAAGGGAACAAATGGCTTCAACGCTTGTTAATGCATATGGATTAACGAGTACTGGTACCAATGTATCTATTAACCTATCAAATGTGAGTGCTTCTCACAAACAAAATGTGCAAATTTTAGCTAACTTAGGCATTACCAATCAACTCAAAGATTTCCGTCCTGATGAGCCTGTAAGTCGGGGACAGTTTGCAACATTCTTATATTTGACTCAACAAAAAGCAAATCAATAAAGAGCGAAAAAGGATAAACCACTTGGTTTATCCTTTTTATTCGTTCTTTATCGCTTGCAATAATGCTTGTGCCGTATCATACCGAAAATATCCATCTGCATAAAGTCCGTTATTGGACTGAAATTCGGTGACTGCTTGCATGGTGGCACTATCATAATACCCATGCACAGGGTTTGAATAATAGCCTAGTCGCCTTAAATAAATTTGTAATAAGGATACATCAGGGCCTTGACTCTCTAGCTGCAAATTTTGTGGAAAGAGTGTTTCTTGGTTTTTGGAAGCAATAAATGATGCAGCATTCGTTAAAATCATGGCCATCTGCGCACGGGTAACGGAATCGCCAGGGCGAAAACGGTCTCCTGAACCTTCAATAATTCCTTGCTGTTTCACGGATTTAATCGCTTCATAGGACCAATCCGATGCTTGTACATCACGAAAATATACAGGTTCATTTACTTTCGTAGAGTCGTAATAATCACGGAAAAGGTTATCAAAGACAGCGGCCATTTGCTCACGTGTTAACGATTCATTCGGGCCAAACCTGCCATCCTGCCGTCCGTGGAAAATGCCATGCTGATACGCAATCTCGATAGCATCCTTTGCCCAATGCGCATTAGAAATGTCACGAAAAGAAGAGGTGGTATAGCTTTGTTTAGGGCTAAGGTTAAACACCTTCACCATTAGGGCTGCTGCTTGGGCCCTTGTAAGATTTTCGTTTGGAGCAAAGGTAGTCGGTGTTCTTCCTTTATACCAACCTTTTTGGTAGGTATAAAACATTTCATCACGAGCCCAATGATTGGCGACATCCTGAAAACTATAGAAGGAGGCTGCGGTGGAGTTACTAGACACATGATGAGATAAATACATATCCCAATTACTCCATATCGATGGGTGCTCTTGTCCTAAGCTCCAGCTCCCTGTTCCTTTTAAGTTGTATTTGTGCACAAGATTGATTTTCGCTAAAACAGACTGTTCATTTTCATACCAAACATCATAGGTTCCGGTAGTAAGCTTTCTTCCTCCAATATAAGTCACTGGATCTCCTGATCGAACGGTAAAGGTGGCTTTTGCGGATTCCTGTGCTTTATCATAGGTGATTTGACCATTATAGGTTTGGATAACCGTAGAAATTTGATTATTGGAGATACCATATCCTCCTCGTGATTCGGACTGATTCCAGTAACGGCCATAGAAAGGTAATCCGAGCACAACTTTACTAGGCGAAACCCCTTCATCTACAACTAAAGCTCGAATAGATTTTTCTACCCAAGAGATACTTGCAACAGGACCAGATGCGCTTCCTTCATAGCTTTCGTCATAAGCCATCAGCATTAAGTAATCCGCATATTGTGATAAAGCATAGTTATCGTAAGAACCGTGCCAACCGAGTGTCCAATGATTAGGATTTGCAGCAATTGCTACCGATAGCTCTTTCGATTGTGGGATTTTTTGTGATAATAGACGAACAAAATCGGTATAATCCGACTTACTTGTATGCGTTACATTTTCAATATCTACATTAACTCCATCCAAATTGTACTGCTGAACAATTTGGGCAATCTGAGTAGATAAATTTTCACGATTTGCTAATGCCTTTTGTCCGAGTGTTCGATCCCAATGGTTACTAATAAACGGAACGACGCGAATATTACGATTATGCATTTCCCGAATAAATACAGGATCGAAGCTATCCGATAATTCCAGATTTCCATTCGCATCTAGATTGAAATAACTAGGTGAAATAACGTCTAAGCTTCCAGCGGTTCGATCCACAGCTCGTATCCCGGCAGAGGAAGAGCCAAAGTAAAAGTACGACATGTTAAAAGATGCATCATGGGCTTTGGTCGATGTGGGTAATAGAATAGACGCTACCATTACGGATCCAACGACTACCTTAATTGCAGAAAGTTGGACATGTTTATATTTCGATTGGGAGTATTTACGAAGCCTGTCTGGAAGGCTTTCTTCTTCCATCGTTTCCCCAAAATCCTTTGAAAATTCTTCATTGCCTATGTCGATATGTAAATAAAGGACATAACCATCTTCATTTTTTTCAAGCTTTTCCTGTAAAACCTTCATTGTATGACTCCTTAAAAGGGCATTTTTTAAATAGTATTCCCAAGATATGTGATTTCATAAGGAGCTTAAAAAAATTAAATAAATTAAGGGGTACATTCTAGCAATCTATTCTAGTATAATAGGAAAATAGATGGAAATTAGGAGAGAGGAGTAATGAAATGAAAAAGATTAGTAGCATAGTAGCTGGGTTATTTATAGTGTTTGGATTGTTTCCAACCATTACACAAGCAGAAGAAAACCCATCCTATGAACAGATGAAGCAAACAATCATGGAAAAAGCAGAGAAATATGATATCCCACCTGAAATTTTGAAAGCTATCGCGTTTGTGGAAACAGGATATAAGCAATTTAAGTCAGATGGTACACCAAATGTATCTCCTGACGGTGGAATTGGTGTAATGCAAGTAACCCCATCTAACATTGATATTGCGGTAAATGTTGAACGTTTAAAAACAGATTACTCCTATAATATTGATGTGGCGGCACAAGTACTAAATGAAAAATGGAATACAAGCTATTTACCAATTATTAATGACCATGATCGAACAGTGTTAGAGGATTGGTATTTTGCAATTATGGCTTATAACGGCGCATCTAAAGCGAATGACCCAAACCTGCACCCTGGTAACACATATCAAGATTCTGTATATGATCGAATTGCAGGTTCTTCCTTTATTTCTTGGGATAATGCCTTTTTTACGTTTCCTACCTTCGACATTCGCTATGAAACTGGTAGTGACACGATGAAGTTCCCAACAGGTGTGAGCTACGAGACTACAAAGCAAACGCCATCTCAACAAATGTATGCAATGAATGGCATTGTGTATGTAGATGAACGAGATGGGGCGGTTAATTTACGATCTTCTATTGGGGGGTCTGTCGTTACAGCGCTTTGGCCGTACACGCCACTAAAGGTAGTAAGCGGTCCTGTTGAATCTCCAGATATCGATAATGACTTTGTATATTACAAGGTACGTGGGGAGAATCACACTGGCTATATCACGTCTGCGTATCTAAACAAGGGAAACGAGTCGATTACGTTTACAGATGCAGGGGATGACAAACGTGCTGCGGCTTTAGCTTTCTTGGCACTTCATGATTATGCCCAAGGTTATTCAGATGGAACGTTCCAATCCTCTGCTAACTTAAAACGTGAACACGTGGCTGTCATCTTAGACAATATTTTAAACTTAACAAAGCCTAGTAGCTATCAAATGAAAGCAGATGATGTAGAATCGGATAATCCTTACTATGAGCAATTGGCGGAAGCAGAGTATAATAAATTGCTAGGTGGCGGTGGAGCACTCCGTCCGAAAGAATATTTAACTCGTGCTCAAATGGCTCAAGTTATGACAGAAGCATTTGATTCCTACTATGCTGAGCCGACTACTACACATACGTTTAAGGATCAAGCGAGTATTTGGAATCCAGAAGCGGTTAATACGATTTACTTTAACGATGTAACGGTTTCCGACCCGTTCCATCCAAATGATAAAATCACTAGATCTCAATTCGCATTATTTATCTACCGTACGATGGTGGATTTCTAAACGAACTAATAAAGACCAATCGACAATAAATCGATTGGTCTTTATTTTTGCAAATGTACCATATGATACATTTAACTATAATATCTACAAAATAACATGAAAAAACACCCTCACAGCTTCCGTTTACTGTAAGGGTGTTTCTAAGGGAGCAACACCGTTCGTCATCATTCATTGTATGTACCGAATGACCATTTTCCAAATTTCTTCTTTGCAGTTAAGAGAGTAATAGATTCATAGTTTATATATTTATTCTAACGAACAATCTGTGTTTTGTAAACTAGCTGTTCCAATATATTTTAAAAAACCCCTCTTAAAAAGAGGGGAAATCTTATTGAACAGGATAAACCTTCCATTTAGATAAATCTAACTCTTCCTTTTGAACCAAGCTAGCTGGGAAGACAAACGTCCAAGGCTTACTAGTATTTGCTTTAATTTCAAAATCGGTTAACGTGAAGCTGCCCTGTGCCACTACTTCACCAGAGGCATCCTCGACCTTCAATGGAAGCTGCTCTAGCTTAATATTTTTATCGGCACCATTCCGGATCAAGATGGTTATCGCCAAATCTGCTTCCTCTGTTCGCTTGGCACTAATCCCCATAAAGTTCACTTCACCCGGCTTCAATGGAGCTGCATTCGCAACGACTTCCTCTAGCTGTCTAACTGCACCGTCCGCTAGCGATTGCTTCCACGCTTCATCTAAATCTAGTTCATGCTTGCGACTAGACGGGCGTAATTCGAACGCCAAGGACCATCCTTCGCTAGGAATCATATCTGTATAAAGATTTTCTGGCTGGAAGATAAATTGCCAAGGACGACTGCTTTTGGCAGGGATGGTACCTACCTGGCTTAAATCAAATGTTTTCCTAGCAATTTGTTCGTTATTTGGGCCTAGTAACAAAATAGCTGTTTCTTTAAGCTGAATGGGTTTATCTAGGCTTTGACGGATAAAGGCCGTGCAAATAACATTGCGACCTTGTTTTTCAATATCAATGCCAGACAAAGATAGTTGATTCGGTTTGAGTGCAGGAGCTTCACTATTATGAAACGCGTACACATAACGTTGCTCATTTGGAATTTCCCAGTCGGGGTGGAAGGAAAGCTCTGTATCAATCCCTTCCTCCTCTTCCTCGGAATTTAACTCTTCACCTAGAATATCACTAGCATTCACCGTTTTGTCTTCACCGGACTTATGCTCTAAACTTTTTTTTCGGGAAAACGGAAACATCAAATCTTCCTTTCCTAATTTTTCGCTTGCTTATGCTTTTCGTAGCTTCGAACAATTTGTGTAACCATACGTGTAATATCCATCTCAAGACCGTGGAACATCATTTCGAACAATTCAAATCCTTCGCGCTGATAGAGTTGAACCGGATCCTCTTGCTGATATTGACGCATGCCTAAGCCTTCTTTCATCCGTGTCATTTCGTCAAGATGCTGTGTCCATTGACGGTCAATGAAGGAAATACTGGTTTGTCTCACTTGTTCTAATACAGTTTCATTGTCTTCGTATTGTTCTAGCAACGTTAAATGCTCATCTACAAAAGGCTGTAAGCTTTCTCGTAAATCCTCTACTTCTTCTACATCCTCTGGAAGTTTGACTTCTACTAATAGAAGGTGGTTAAGCTGTGTTTCAAGCTCTTTCATTCTCCAGTCCTCTTTGACTGTGCCCTCCGGAATATATCGATCAAACAGAGCAAATGGAGTGTCTGCCATATGCCGCTTTAGCACCTTCAATGTATCGGTAGATTCTAAAATCTTGTTGCGTAAAGCATACAGCACTTGGCGTTGATCATTAATGACATTGTCCAGCTTTAAGCTAAACTCACGCACTTGGAAGTGGCTACCTTCTGCAATTTTTTGTGTCGTATCAATGAATTTATCGATGTCTTTGTTTAATACGAGCCCTTTTTCATCTGTTTTAATCGATGGAAGCTTACGCTCTAAGTCATCTTTCCCGTAACGAACAATGAGATCATCCTCTAAGGAAATAATAAATTGGGACACACCAGGATCTCCTTGACGCCCTGAACGGCCTTTTAACTGATTATCAATTCGGCGACTATCGTGACGCTCTGTACCAATCACATACAATCCGCCAAGCTCTGCAACCTGTTCCCCTAGCATAATGTCGGTACCACGACCAGCCATATTTGTCGCTATTGTGATTTGATTTCGCTGACCGGCTAAAGAGATTAAGTGAGCTTCTTGCTCGACACTTTTTGCATTCAACAGCTGATAAGGAAGCTTCGCCTCATCTAAATACTTCGCTACTTTTTCTGATTGGAGAATAGACGTAGTTCCAATTAAGACAGGTTGCCCTGTTTCATGGCGCTTCTGAACTTCTTCCACAATATATCGATACTTCTGATCCTTTTTCAAAAAGACTTTGTCCGGCATATCTTTTCGCATAATTGGCTTGTTCGTTGGAATTTGGACAACATCCATGTTATAGACGTGCTGGAATTCTGTCTCCTCAGTCTTGGCCGTGCCTGTCATACCAGAAAGAATCGGATACATTCTAAAGTAGTTTTGAATGGTTACGGATGCTTGAGCTTTGTTTTCCTCCGTAATCTTCAAGCCTTCCTTTGCTTCAATGGCTTGGTGTAAGCCTTCACTTAGATTGCGCCCTTCCATGACACGTCCAGTATTCATATCTACTAGCTTCACTTCGCCGTTGTCGACGATATAGTCTACATCACGTTCAAATAGAACACGAGCGCGAAGAGCCTGCATCATGTAGTGATTTAAAGCACGATGTTCAAGGTCAAACAAATTGTCAATAGCAAAAATCTTTTCAATTTTGTTGATGCCCTCATCTGTCAAACTAACGGTTTTTACTTCTTCATCG
The DNA here is from genome assembly GCF_007301515.1 of Radiobacillus deserti. Lineage (GTDB taxonomy): Bacteria > Bacillota > Bacilli > Bacillales > Amphibacillaceae > Radiobacillus > Radiobacillus deserti. The sequence goes on along the minus strand of NZ_CP041666.1, from coordinate 2,971,786 downwards.
TACGTATAATCACGATCACGCTTGAAGTTCTTTGTTACCTTCGCACAAACGTTATGTAGATTTTGGCTAGGCATCATTTTTCCCGCAATAATAAGCGGCGTTTTCGCTTCATCGATTAAAACACTATCAATTTCATCAATGATCGCATAATGATACGGTCTTTGTACCTTTTGATGACTAGAGTAAGCCATGTTGTCACGGAGAAAATCGAAGCCGAATTCCGTACCGATTCCATACGTAATATCCGCTTTATAGGCTTGCTGTTTTTCTAAAGGGTGAATATTCGGTACGTTTAAGCCTACGGTCAACCCTAAAAACTCATGGATTTGTCCGATTAAGGATTGATCTCGACGAGCCAAATATTCATTCACAGTTATAACGTGCACCCCTTTTCCTTCAAGTGCACGTAAATAGCTAGGCAAGGAAGCTACTAACGTTTTTCCTTCTCCGGTTGGCATTTCTGCAATATTCCCTTCTAAAAGGACAAGCCCACCGATTAATTGCACATCGAAATGGCGTAAACCGAGCACGCGTTTCGAAGCCTCTCTAACTGTCGCAAATGCATCGACTTTAATATCGTCCACGGTTTTACCATCAGCTAAAAGCTGCTTGAATTCCTCCGTTTTCGCTTTCAGTTGTTCATCGGTTAACTGCTCGTACTCGTGTTGCTTTTTATTTATTTTTTCGATTGTCTTTTCGTATTTTTTTAGAGTTCGTTGTTCTTTACTTTGAGTCCATTTGTTTAAAACACCCATCGTCAATTCTCCTTAGTTCCTATATACTGACTAATTATAAGTATATCATGAATTAATAGGGAAGACAGTACATACCAAATATAACCAAAGCAGGGGGAAGTCGTCTACTATTCCATGTTCAGAAGCCGGAAAACGAATCAAAATCAGTTGAGCAATTCGTTATTCCAAACGAAATATTATTGTATGTGGGACATGGAAAAGTAGTATAATGGTATGGATTGTCGAACTATAGTAGTCTTTCAGAAGGGAGACAAAACCGTGAAGAAAAAAGTTTTAATTCTAAGTAATATGTATCCTTCCCGTCACTCGAAGACATTTGGAATCTTTGTGAAAAACCAAGCTGAATTATTAAAAGCGAAAGGATTAGATGTTGATGTTATTGCCATTTCTGATCCTCGTAAAGGGAAGAGACGTGTTATCACAAAATACCTTACCTTTTTTATAAAAGGATTCTTAGCAATTCTATTAAAAGGGCGGTCCTATGACGCGGTTCACGTGCACTATCTTTTTCCAACTGGACTTTTAGGGTTAGTATATAAATTCATGTATCCTCGTAAAAAGCTTATTGTAACATCTCATGGTGGTGATATAGACCAAATGATACATAAAGGTGGATTACCACGCTCCTTAACTGAAAAAATAGTGAAGAAAGCGGATGAAGTAATCGCGGTTGGTGTTCGTTTGAAGGAGGAAGTTATTAAACAATTTCATGTCCCAGAAGAAAAGGTTCATGTTTTAAGTATGGGGATTAATCGCGATGTCTTTCATGTCATGTCTCAGGAAGAGGCACGTAATAAGCTCGACCTTCCACAAGCAGAAAGAATGATTTTCTTCGTAGGGAATTTAATAGAAGCAAAAGGGTTGACTGAGCTAGGACAAGCCTTTCGTCAGCTAAACGGAAAAATGGAAAACCTTTCTCTACATATGATGGGTGAGCCAAAGAATAAAGCTTACTATGAATGGTTTCAAGAAGAATTCAAGGACTTACCTAATATTCATATTCATCCTGCTCAAGACCAACCGAAGCTTGCCTTGTGGATGGCAGCGGCAGACGTGTTTGTTCTTCCCTCCCATATCGAAGGGTTTGGACTTGTGGCATTGGAAGCCATGGCTTGTGGAACGCCGGTTGTTGGTACAGATGTCGGTGGATTGACTTATTTATTGGACGATCAAGCTGGGCTTAAAGTACATCCGAAAGATGCGAATGACCTAGCGGAGAAGCTAGATAGCCTTTTACAGGATAAACAACTGCAGCAGGAGCTTGTACAACATTCACAGAAAAAAGTAGAAGCAAATGATCAGGAAACATTAATAGAAAGAATTATTTCCTTTTATGGATGACAAAAAGGTAGGAGAGATACGTTGCGATTATTAAAAATACTAGGAGCGGTAGCGGTTATAAACGTTTTAGCTCGACTTCTAGGCTTTGCAAGAGAAGTGATTATCGGGTATCAATACGGTACAAGTTTTGAAGCAGATAGTATTATTACAGCATTCACCATTCCGAACTTTTTCTACATTGTGCTTGGTGGAGCGGTTACGACTGCTTTTATATCTGTCTATAGTAAGCTCGATGAATCGAGAAAAAAGCAATTCGTTCAAACGATTTTCACATGGCTTACGATTACAGTCGGAGTTTTGACCCTTTTATTTATGGTGTTCTCTGATTTATGGATCCAAACCTTTTTCTCAGGCATGAGTTCAGCGGCAATGGAATTAACGAGCAATCTATTTATATGGATGGCCCCATCGACCTTCTTCTTAGTAATCGGAATGTGGCTTAGTGGTGTCATGAATGTGTATGGTAGCTTTCGACTGACAGCTTTTTCAACTTTAGCCTTTAATGCTGTGTTTGTGTTGTTAGGGGTAGTGTTGACCCCGTCGATTTCGGTGTATTCCTATGGTTTAGGGGCTACGATTGGTGCGGTAGTCATGGTGCTTGTGCTTGTCCGCAGCATTCGGCGTGAACAGCTTGTTTCTTTCCGTTTCGTATTTGAAAAAAGTCCGGATACGAAGCGATTTTTAAAGCTAGCAATCCCAATCCTATTTGGGGGGGCAACGCTACAATTTTATTTCTTAATTCAACGCATATTCGCAGCAGATTTAGATCAGGGAGCCATTGCTTCCTTAAACTATGCATCTAAAATGACACAGTTTCCACAGGCGGTGTTAATGACTAGTGTAACAACTGTCATTTATCCGATGCTAGCAAAAGCTGCAGGTGCGGCTGATTTTAAGAAAATGGAAGATATTTATCAGAAGGGCTTCCGTTGGTTAACGGTATTGCTAGTGCCAGCAACAGTATTCGTCTATTTCTTTGCAGAGGAAATCATACAAGCGGTGTTTGAGTATGGGAATTTCAATTCGGATTCTACGAGATACACATTCCCGTTACTTCAAATCTTATCATTGTCTATGCTTACCTTGGCATTGAACACGTATGTTACGAGGTTCTTCTACGCAATGGAGAATTCCTACTTGCCGATTATTTACAATGTTATTTCTATCTTTGTGATTAACATCATCGTCGTACAGGTGTTTATAGACGAATATGGTGCATCTGCTATCGCAATGGGGACCGTAATCGGAACGGCAGTTAACCTTGTCTTATTAATGATGGATGCCAGAAGAAAATACAAATATCAATTGAGTGATCGAAAGACATTAGCTATTCTTTTTGCTTATCTCGTTGGAACTAGCGTAGTAATCTGGGCATCTTCGTTACTACCGATTGAATCTGTTTATTTATACCTCATTCCTGGTGGTTTAATAACCGCTGGAAGCGTGCTAGGTGGTTTACGCTTGTTTCGGTAAATTATAGTGGTAAAAACGTTCTTTTTGAATAAAATGAAGCGTTTTTTATGGAACTTTCCCTCTATTCTAATCGTACTTTAAAGAGAAAGGAAGGAAAGGATGGGGGAGATGCCCAAGCAATCTAACGTTTTATTTCGTGAAGTTCAAAGGCCACGTCAAGTATGGATTTGGTTATTAGTCTTAGGTATAGCCGGCTTTCAATGGTATTGTTTTATCCAACAAATCATCCTTGGAATTCCAGTAGGAAACAAGCCAACTTCAAATGTCACGATTATTATCCTTTGGATTAGTATCGGAATTATTCTCCCTGTTCTCCTGTTGGGTGTTTTCAAGCTCACTACAGAAGTTCGTCAGGATGGAATCTATATCCGGCCCGTCCCCTTTCATCTGTCCTACAAACGGATTCCGTTTGAGGACCTGCTTGATTATAAAGTGATTGAGTATCATCCGCTAAAGCGATTCGGGGGATGGGGACTTCGAATGAACCTCAAAGGAGAGGTTGCTTACAATACGTATGGAAACCAAGGGGTGGAGTTGAAACTACGTTACCAAACGATTGTGATAGGAAGTCAGCAACCAGATAAATTGAAAAAGGCAATCGATTCAAAACAATAAAAGCGTTCATTCCAATCGGAATGAACGCTTTTTTCGTTTTGTCTTACTCTGTAGTGGTTGTTCCTGTTGTAGTGGACTCCTCAGTCAATGAACTAGATGTAGTTTCTTTATTAGAAGTCAATCCTAAGTGTTGCTTTAATTCCTGTTGCTTTGCGGCTAAATCTGTTTCATCCAGCTGATAATAGTAAACCCCGTCAATCATGGAATCCGAACCAGCTAGGTTTAATGTGGATACATTTAGATTCCCAGTCGCACCGTATGTTACGAAGCTTTTGATTTGGTCAAACGTCATATTGGTAGTCATATTTTCCCCAACAGCTTCTAACAAATTATCATATTTCGTAATGGAAACGGCACCTTTTTTAATAATTGCTTTAATAATTTCTTGTTGTCTTTTTCCACGTTCGATGTCGTTATCTTGCTTTCTCGTACGTGCAAATGCTAGAGCTTCTTCTCCATCTAGCAATTGAGTACCAGGAAGTAAGTGGATGGCGCCATTCACATCCGCAGAGTTCTTCTCATACATCTCGTAAGGAACATCTACTTTGACTCCACCCAATGTATCTACGACATCTACGAACGCTTCAAAATTCAAACGAACATAGTAATCTACTGGAATTTCTAATAGTTGTTCTACTGCTTCAATGGAAGCGGGTGCACCACCATAGGCGTGGGCATGGTTAATCTTAGTATTGTATCCAACCTCAGGGATATACGTATAAGTATCTCTAGGAATACTCAAAAGCTTAACACTCTTATCTTCTTTGTTAAGGGTAGCCAATATAAGGGCATCCGATCTAGAATTCCCTTCATAGTTTCTAGCTTCGCTATCATCTACTCCAATAAACAGAACCGATACATTATCCTCTGTCGGATCTACTTCTTTTTCACGCAGTTCGGATTTCTCTCGACCATCATCCTCATAGGCTTTTGTAACAACTTTATCTGCTTTGTTAATTAGAAGTGCCCCATAAACTGTGGTACCACAGATTAGTACTAGTAGAGGCATTAATAATAGGAAAAAACGTTTTCGAAATCTCCATTTTCTTCTACCAATTCTAGTTTCCCGTCTTTGTTTCGACATATATCTATCTCCTTACCATTTTCACAAAAAAAATCATCTCAAATATACACTAATGTACATTTTACTACTAGAAATCTTATTAGTAAAACATAATCTTGAGAAATTACTCGAAAAATAACGTTGCAATTTTAGAGTTTTATATGAAATAAGACGAGAAAGGAGGGTAAATCGTTACAAGTTTTTTTTAATATATGCGGGAAAATTTTATATATGCCAGACACCAGTTCGACTCCTAAAACCCATTATTAAAGTGAAAGGAGGTGTCGCACATGGCAGTAGCTGAAAAAATCGATTCTGGATTACAGCTCATCTTTGAAAATGGGGTGAACCCTGAAACAGGTGAAGTGATGTTAAAAAGAAAATCATTTAACAACGTAAAAACGACCGCAACACCTGATCAGTTGTTCGCTATCGCAAATGTTCTCGTGCCATTGCAACAAAAGACACTGCATTCCATTCAGCAGTCAGATGACCTATTAATCACAGAATCGTAAAGGGAAGTAAAGGAAGGAAGGGAGGTGATGTACGTTGAAAAAACTAGAGCTAAAGTTTTTAAACACAGAAGGTCGTACGGTAACTATTTCCTTGGATGAGCCGGTGGAGCCTGTTGATTCTGCAGCTATAAACGCAGCGATGGATACCATTCTTGAACAAAATGCGTTGTACTCTTCCGGTGGGGATCTTGTAGAGAAAAAAGAAGCTAGAATTGTAGAGAGAAATGTCACTGCAATTGAGCTTTAACCGTTAATGGGGGCGCCTGGTCGCTCCCTTTCTACTTAGGAAGGAGGAGGAATAGTGGAAGACACTTGGCTATCACTCATCAAAGAGGTAGGATTTCCAATTGCTGTCACCTTTTATTTACTCCATCGTATTGAAGGGAAGCTTAATACGTTAATTGAATCCATTATGTCTTTACCCGACCGATTGAAATAATAATTCTCTAAATATTTCCAAGTGGTTACAATTCCTAAAAGGTATGATATTATATGTCTATCGTTCAAAAGAAGGTTATAAACGGACAAAAAAATGGTATATAGATAGAATACATGTAATATTTAATAATAGGTCTAATCGCTGGAGGATTATAAATGAAATCTGCAGTTTCAGAAAAAGATCAACTAAAGGATTTACTTCTAAGTGTCTATGAAAAAGGCATAAATGGTGCGACGCTCCAAGAAGTAATGACAGATTTGGAAAGAGAATTAATCAAAATAGCTAGTAAGTAAATCAGGTTGAAAATCCGAACTAGAGTGTAAAATAGTTCGGATTTTCTATTATAAAAGGATTGTTTACCGAACTATATTAAAACCACCCTTTCCTTTTAAACCATACAAACATTAGTGTCGCAATGACCCCCATAACACCTAGCACAATAAAATACCCGTAATCCCACATTAATTCAGGCATGTGCTGAAAATTCATTCCATAAATCCCTGCGATAAAGGTTAGTGGTGCGAAGATAGACGTAATGACGGTTAATACTTGAATCACTTGGTTTTGTTGGTGTGAGTTGAGAGAAATATAATTGTCACGTATGTCGTTGGCAATTTCTCGGTTCGAGCTTACCATCTCTGAAAGCTTCAGTAAATGATCATAGATATCCACGAAATATTCTCGCCGATCCATCACTAAGGACAAATGGTGGGAATTTAACATCCTGTATAGCAAATCTCTGACAGGATTAATTGTGTGACGTAATGCAAGAAGCTGATGTCGTATATCAAATAACCGATCTAACAGCTCGTTCATCGGTTTATCCTCGTCATTTTCTTCAATTTCATTTAGTGCATCCTCTAGCTCATATACGATAGGGAAATAGTTATCTACAATTTTATCTAATATTTCATAAAAACACCGATATTCATCCCACTTTTCAGGGGTGTTAAGTGAAAGCACTCGATTCCAAACGGCATTTACTTCTTTCGTATCCTGATGATGGAAGGACACAATATAGTTGTGTCCGATGAAGAAGTTAATTTCATTCCTACTAAGATCCTCTCGCGTTATGGCGTGTGTTACATAAAAGGTATAGCCATCATAATAATCTATTTTCGGTCTTTGTAAACTATGTATGCAATCCTCAATAGCAAGTGGGTGGAAGTGTAATGCTTCATCCAGTACCTTAATTTCTTCCTCTTTCGGCTGATTGAAATCCATCCAAAACCACTTATAATCCATTTCTTTTAACTGCTCAGTCGTAATATCTGTTACGGTTTTGTTATCTTTCGTAATAGCGATGATTTGTATCATATGTATTCTCCTCGTCAATGGTCCTTTACTTACTCATTCCCTATAAGCGTTCTCTTCAACCTTATTATCACTGAGAAATATACGATACGATGAACAGCCCAACTCCCTCGTAAAGGGAGCTAGGCCAAAAAAGAAGGTATTTTTGCTTACACGTTAGGCTCGAAGGTTTGGCAATCCGTTTCTTCTTGTTTAGACGCCTTTTTCCCTCTGTGGCTTACAACATAAATAGCGTCAGCAGCACACTTGTTACCACTTGCCCAATATTTACAGTTGCTTACTTCACACAAAACGTCTTGAGCCATGGTTAGCACACCTCCTGTTCTATTAGGGTACCGCACAATTACTGGTATCATGCATTATCAAAAGGAATAATTTATATAAAAAAAGGGAATAGAATGTATAGATTATAAGGAGTCGTCAAAATTATCTAACGAATTTTCAGGTTCCCTATGCTATAATCGATATATCTATACAAAAATCGGGATTATCCGACAACAGGAGAGGAACACAATGTCAACGATTGTGGATTACCTAAAGCAACACCAAGCAGAAATAGAGAAGACACTAATTCATTTAGTAGAAGCAGAATCCCCATCTAAAAATAAAAAGCTAACCGATAAATGTGGGGTTGTATTAAAGCAGGAGTTTGAACGGTTAGTGGATGGCAAAACGGAGACCATAAAAAAAGAAAAAGTAGGAAATCAATATAAATTTACATTTGGAAATGAACAGGCAAAAGACCAGATACTAATTATAGGTCATTACGATACCGTATGGGATGAGGGCGCCATTCCGATTCGAAAAGAAAAAGGAAAGCTTTACGGTCCTGGTGTATTCGATATGAAGGGTGGCTTAACCATTACGCTCTGGGCGTTAAAAGCGTTAAAAGAATTAGGTCACACTGGGAAACGAAAAGTAGTTTTTTTAGCTACATCTGATGAAGAAATCGGAAGCGAATATTCGCGTGATTTAATAGAAGAAGAGGCACAAAAGAGCTCGATTGTGTTTGTCCCAGAATGTAGTATTGCCAAGTCTGGTGCTGTAAAGACGGCTAGAAAAGGAATCGGGATTTTCAAGATGAAAATAAAAGGAAAACCTACGCATGCTGGAATTAACCCATGGGATGGAGCTAGTGCGATTGAGGAGCTTGCCCTTCAAATTACAGATTTAAAGAACCTAGATAACCGCGATGAGGGGATATCCATCAATATTGGAAAAATAAAAGGTGGAACGAGACGAAATGTTGTGGCTGCCTATGCAGAAGCAGAAATCGATGTTCGATTTGATACAGAAGAGCAAGCGGAGGCTCTGGAAAAAGCGATCCTAGATCGTCCAACATTTGTAGAAGGAACCATTGTTACGGTAGAAGGACGAATTAACCGTTTTCCACTCGAAAGGACGGAAGAAGTAGAAGAGCTGTATCAACAATTAAAAGAAATTGCAGCTAGCCACGGATATGACCTGAAAGAAGGAGCGTCCGGTGGTGGAAGTGATGGAAACCTAACAGCTGCTCTTGAAGTGCCAACGATTGATGGGCTAGGTCCAAAAGGGGATGGAGCTCATGCAGAAAATGAGCATATTATACTTGGAAACCTGCCGTATCGCGCTGCTTTACTTGCAGAAGCAATTAAGCGTAATCTTGGATAGATATTAGCAAATTACACATAATAAAACCCAGATGAAGTCAATCATCTGGGTTTTTTCGAATTAAAATTTTCCGTATCCAGCAAAATGGCTCTTCCAATACGTATTACTTAAGCTAGTCAACTGAACGCCACTAGAAGAAGCATGCACGAACGAGTTGTTTCCTACAAAGATACCCATATGACTAATTCCACTCTTATAGGTGTCTTTAAAGAAAACGAGGTCACCAGGTTCTGGACTGCTAATTTTTGTAGCCATGTTGTAGTAGCTTGCTGCTGAAACACGAGAGATGCTCTTGCCAACTTTATTGTGTGTGTAGTAAATGAATCCACTACAGTCGAATCCACCTGGAGCACTACCAGCCCACTTATAAGGGGTTCCAATGTGTTTTTTTGCTTCTGTAACTAGAGCGGTTTTATAGGATTCCTGTGTTGTTGTAGTAGGCGTTGAAGAACCAGCTACTTTTAGAACTTGTCCAACATAGATTGTATTGGAACTTAAATTATTCAGAGATTTAAGTTGAGAGACAGACATATTATTCGCTCTGCTAATCGCCCACAAACTATCCCCAGATTTTACGGTATAAGTGCTTGTATTTGTATTACTTGTAGTTGTTTTCGATGTTTCTAGCTTTTGACCAGGATAAATAGTGTAGCCAGAAAGGTTATTAATAGATTGTAATTCACTAATACTTACATTGTAAGATTGAGAGATTTTCCATAGACTGTCACCCGATTGAACGGTGTGTGTAGCCGCACTTTCTTTACTTGAAAATCCAGTAGCTAAAACAAAACCAGTTGCAACAGTGATCCATGTCCTTGTTGTTTTCTTCATGTTGGTTTGCTCACTCCTTGGTGTTTTTCTTGCTTGCTGTTACCTGGAGTATAGCATGATATTTGTCGAAAAATGTTGTTTGTAATCGTTTTGTAACGTGAACACATTATGCTGGACATAAACATAGTTAAATATGGAAGGCTTGCTATATTTATGGTGTATGTCTTTACAAAAATGTCACTCCTTATAGAAGTGTCACTATCTTACTCACATCCCTATACCCACTTCGAATTATTCTCCAAGCCTTGTTTCTCATTCGTTGAACAACCCTGTGCGGGTTGCACAGAGCGGCTAGTAGCCGTTTAAATCCTCCAAAGTGCTACTTCCAGTAAGCATTGGAGAGGCTTGAAGTTGTAACACCTGTCTCACTGACATGTATGAATGTATGATTGCCAGCGTAAATTCCAACGTGAGAGATCCCTTTCTTATACATATTTTCCAAAAAGACTAAGTCAGGAAATCAAGTATGGTCTAAGCATGCTCCTGTTCTAATCTTACTTGTATCCGAAAAAGAACGAGATGGAAATAAGATTGGAACTCATGCCCTTTGATGCGGGCATAGATTGGAGTTTCCTATCCCTACAAGTAGCTCAACAAGGTCTCATTACACTTGTAATGGGCGGCATCTATAAAGAAAAAGCAAAAGAGGTTTTGCACATTCCGGACCACTTTGAGGTTCAAGCATTAGTAGCGCTAGACTATCAAGGGGAGAAGGAAGTTTGCCTGAACAGTTACGCGCGAGAGAGAGAAGTCTAGCGGAAGAACAATTGTACAGTCCGTCTTTGAGGGGGCTTTTGGAAATAATATAAGATAAATATAGAAAAGGAATAGTCTCCAGTCGAGAGATTATTTCACATAATTGCACATTTCTTTACCAAAAAAACCTAATGTCAACCATTGTAAAACTATGTTATAATTTCGATTATAATGTGCAACAGACGATATCTTTGTAATGGAATGGCAATGGGGGGACAATGATAGAAACGATATCCTTAAAGGAAATAATGGAAACCATAAAGAAAAGATTACTACTGATCATATTAATAACGATAAGTGCTGCTGCCATAAGTGCCGTAGTTACTTTTTTTTGTAATGACTCCAACCTATCAATCTAGCTCTCAATTTATAGTGAATCAAAAAGAATCAGCACAAATGGGCGTAGATGTAAATGAAATCCGTTCTAATATTGAAATTATAAATACGTACAATGTGATTATCAAAAGCCCAGCAATTCTTCAAGAGGTAGCGGATGAGCTTAATTTATCCGTATCTGCTAGCCAGTTATCAGAAAAGATTCAAGTTTCCAGTGAACAAAACTCACAGGTTGTGACGGTGACCGCAACAGATGAGAGTCCCGAACAAGCTGTGGACATAGCAAATACCACGGTTAATGTCTTTAAAGAAAAAATCCCAACATTAATGAATGTAGACAATGTGAATATTCTCTCGGAAGCATTTGTTTCGGAAGATCCAAGCCCTGTTAATCCGAAGCCACTACTTAATATTGCCATTGCTATAGTGGTTGGGCTAATGATAGGTGTTGGTCTTGCCTTTTTAATCGAGTATTTAGATAACTCGATTAAAACGGAAGCGGATGTCGAGCAACGGTTAGAAATTCCTGTATTAGGTGTTATCCCGCATATTAAAGAAGACGATTTAATAAATTCGGCATTTTCAAAACAAGCTATACGTAGAGGGAGGGGAGAGTTTGATGGCAAGAAGAAGAAAACAGTTTAAGAATAATACGTCCAGATTTTTAATAACGAAAATAAACCCTCGCTCTCCAATATCTGAACAATATAGAACAATTCGCACAAACCTACAATTCGCATCTGTTGATTCTGAGCTTAAAACATTAATGGTTACGTCATCTGGTCCATCTGAAGGAAAGTCTTCGACAGTAGCAAACCTTGCTATCGTGTTTGCACAGGCAGGGAAGAAAGTATTGCTCGTTGATGCAGATTTACGGAAGCCTACCTTGCATTATACGTTTCGCTTGGATAATAGAAAAGGGTTAAGTAGCGTATTAGTTGGCGAGACAGATCTTATCCAGAGTACGATTCCGAGTGATGTTACTAACTTGGAATTATTATCATGTGGTCCTATTCCTCCGAACCCATCTGAGCTGTTAGGATCCAAAGCGATGGGAAACATGATTGAAGAGGCTTCCCAATTATACGATTTAATCATTTTTGATACACCTCCTGTGCTCGCGGTTACGGATGCACAAATCTTAGCGGATCAATGTGATGGTGCCCTATTAGTCGTTAGGAGTAAACAGACGGAATATGATGCAGCACAAAAAGCACAAGATTTGTTAAAGCCTGCAAAAGCCAAATTATTAGGCGCTGTCCTCAATGATAGAGAACAAAAGAAAGCCGGCTATTATTACTATGGTACAAATTAGACTCCTTCATAGGGGTCTTTTTTAAAAAGTTTGATTCCATATCGAGATAAAATAACATTTATTGACAAAACTTCATATTCTTATGATTATAGATGGTTGATATACTTTTGTGTAGGAATAAAGTCCTGTTGAAAGTATAAGGAGTGAGTCAAATGATAGATATTAGCTGTAAAATTCTACCTGGTCTAGGTCATAGTGCGCGGCATGCAGAGGAAGGTGTGGCTATAGCGAAAGAAGTGGCCAAACAAGGGATTCGTAAAATTATCGCTACACCTTCCCGAATCGAAGACGTAGGAACTCAAAAAATGGAAGTGGTGAAGCAGGTACACTTATTAAACAAAAGATTAATAGCAGAAAGTATTCCAGTAATGATTCTTCCAAGACAAGAAATAAGCTCTAATGAGAACATTGTATCAGGATTACAAGATGGAGATATTATCCCTCTCCATACCAGTGGTTACCTTTAAATAGATTTTCCGATAAATCACCTGCCAAGGCACTTTATTTCCATGTTATTTGAATTGCAAATCCAAGGGTACAAACCAATCATTGCACAGCCTGAGAAAAACAAGTCCTTTCAAGATAATCCGAGCGAACATTATGAGTTAGTAAAGAAGGGTGCGTTAACGCAAATCTCTGCTTTGAGCCTAAATGGAGTTTTTGGGAAGAAGGTTCAAAAATTTGCTAATCAGTTACTTAAACTAAATCTTACCCACTTTATAGCCTCCTCTGCAAGAAGCTCCAAACAATTACAATTACGATCTGCTGTTGACCAAATCGAAAAGAAACATGGTTCCTCGATTGCCTTTACTTTAACTGAAAACCAATCTTCTATTAGATGGAAGAGCAGTGGTAGGCGAAGAACCAATTCGGTATAAAAAGAAAAGGTTATTTGGATTGGTTTAGAAATTTGATAACGCTACCATAAGAAAGCACTATATAAATCTTAATATTTTCCATTATTCCACAAATTTTCCCGTTTTCCTCAAAGAGAATTACTGCTATACTAGCCCTATCGACATAGTTTTACAAAAAACGACACAAAGCGTAGTAGGGAGTGAACAAAATGATTGATATTCATTGTCATATCCTTCCAGGTGTCGATGACGGAGCAAAACATACTATGGATAGCCTTGAAATGGCGAAGGAGGCCGTATCACAAGGAATTCATACTATTATTGCAACCCCTCATCACCAGAATGGGAAATACACAAACACACGAAATGATATCGTAAAACAAGTCTCTTCATTAAATAGTAGATTAGAAGAGGAAGACATCCCCCTGACGATACTTCCAGGACAAGAGTCAAGAATAAGTGGTGACATGTTGGATGGTTTGCATAAAGAACAAATTTTACCGCTGAATATTACAAGCGGATATGTTTTCGTAGAATTACCATCTAACCATGTTCCGCGCTACACCCAACAACTATTGTTCGATTTGCAGCTAGAAGGATATAAGCCTATCATTGTACATCCCGAGAGAAATAAAGAATTAATAGAAAATCCTGATATATTGTATGACTTAGTGAAAAAAGGCACGCTTACACAGATAACTGCCTCCAGTTTTGTCGGAAAATTCGGTAAAAAGATAAAGAAATTCACTACGGAGTTAATTGAATCGAATCTAACTCATTTTATTGCATCAGATGCCCATAATGTTACAACTCGTGGTTTTTGTATATCAGATGCCATTCACGAGATGAGTAAGAGCTATGGGGATAATCGTGTACTCATTTTTAGAGAATGCTCAAACTCTTTGTGAGGGTGGAACGGTTGTAGGTGACGTACCATCCCGAATTAAAAAGAAGAAATTCTTAGGTTTGATTTAGTAGAAGTGTAAGAAGGTTGTGGGGGTGTTAAGCAATGAGTTACCGAACGAGGCTAACTTTATTAATTTTACTAGACTCTATCATCATTAGTACGGCACTATTTATTGCTTGGTGGATCTCTTATCCAGTTACAATTTCTCAGCCAAAATATGGACGTAATCCTTATCAGTTCCATTGTTCTTTTAATCTCGCATCACGTATTTGCTATTATTTTTAAACTTTATAACAAAGTGTGGGCGTATGCGAGCGTAGGAGAGCTTATTGCAATTGTAAAGGCTGTTTCTTTAACCATGTTGGTCGCGATGTGTACCCAACTTGTGATTAATGATTTTGATCTGTACCGCCGTGCCTTATTGGTTACGTGGATGCTTCATGTCATATTTATTGGTGGTTCACGATTTGTGTGGAGAGTCTATAGAGACCGATATTTGGTAAGAGATTCTAACAAAAAAAGAACGCTTATTGTAGGAGCTGGCGCAGCGGGTGCTATGATTGCACGTCAGTTAAAAAATGAGTATCGGTTTACGGATCTACATCCTGTTGCTTTCGTAGATGATGACCAAGCCAAACAAAAAATGCAATTATATGATATTCCAGTTATTGGGAAAGTACCCGAAATTCCTAGTATAGTACAAGAACTTGAAATAGAGCTCATTGTAATTGCTATTCCATCTTTGCAAAATGGAGAACTAAAGGAAGTAGTTTCTATTTGTAATAGTTCTAAAGCAAAAGTTCAAATGATTCCGAAATTGGAGGACCTTCTTTCTGGAAGAGTCTCTGTAAACCACCTTAAAAATGTGGAAGTGGAAGATGTATTGGGTAGAGCGCCTGTTGAACTGGATATCCAATCGATTGCAGATAAAGTAAGTGGACAAGCGATAATGGTAACTGGTGCTGGAGGCTCGATTGGATCAGAAATTTGTAGACAAATCATGAAGTTCAAGCCTAGCAAAATCATTCTAGTGGGTCATGGTGAGTTTAGTATTTATAACATTGATATGGAGCTTCGTGAGACCTACAAAGGTAAGCATATTGAGATTATTCCAGTTATTGGGGACGTGCAAGATCGTAAAAGAATGTTTGGAATTGTACAGGCATATAGCCCGAAAATCATTTACCATGCAGCAGCTCATAAGCACGTACCGTTAATGGAATATAACCCACATGAAGCGGTGAAGAACAATGTAATTGGGACAAAGAATATAGCAGATGCAGCTGATAGTTTCGGTGTAGACACATTCGTGTTGATATCATCAGATAAAGCAGTAAATCCAACAAATGTAATGGGATCTACAAAACGGATTGCAGAGCTGATTGTTCAAGACCTTTCTAGAAAGAGCAAAACAAAATTTGTCGCCGTTCGATTTGGAAATGTCTTAGGTAGTAGAGGTAGTGTTATCCCACTGTTTAAGAAACAAATTGAAAAAGGTGGACCTGTGACCGTTACAGATCCTGAAATGACCAGATATTTTATGACCATTCCAGAAGCATCCCGTCTTGTGATCCAAGCAGGATCTCTTGCCAGAGGTGGGGAGATATTTGTTCTAGATATGGGCGAACCTATTAAGATCGTAGACCTTGCAGAAAATCTGATAAAACTTTCTGGTTATTCGTTAGAAGATATCAAAATTGAATTTACTGGAATTAGACCTGGAGAAAAGATGTATGAGGAGCTTTTGAGTACTAAAGAAGTAGACCCTGAACCAGTATATCCAAAAATTTTTATTGGGAAAGCGGTATTTGACCAGTTTGAAATGGTAGAAGCACTTATTGATAATCATGCGGGATACAGTGTCGAAGAATTAAAAAGCTATGTTCTTTCTCTTGCTAATAACCAAGTTGTCGTTGAAGATGTAGCGCTTAAAGCATAAAAGTCTTGGGGGATTATTTATGAAAAAAGTCAGGAAGGCCATTATTCCAGCTGCTGGCCTTGGTACTAGGTTTTTACCTGCTACAAAAGCCATGCCGAAGGAAATGTTGCCAATCGTGGACAAGCCGACTATTCAATACATTGTGGAAGAGGCGGTAGCATCAGGAATAGAGGATATTATTATTGTTACAGGTAAGGGAAAGAGAGCGATTGAAGATCACTTTGATGTAGCTCCTGAACTAGAAAGAAATCTTGCGGAAAAAGGAAAGGTGGATATACTTTCAAAAGTAGAGCATTCTTCTAACTTAGCAGATATCCATTACATTAGACAGAAAGAGCCAAAGGGTTTAGGGCACGCTGTTTGGTGTGCGCGGAACTTTATTGGGGATGAACCTTTTGCGGTATTGTTAGGTGATGATATTGTTCAAGCGGATGTTCCTGCTTTAAAGCAACTGATTAATCAATATGAAGAGACTCAATCTTCCGTGATAGGAGTTCAACAAGTGCAAGAGTCAGAGACGCACCGTTATGGGATTATTGATCCAGAGTCTAAGATTGGACGACGTTATCAAGTAAGCTCATTTGTAGAAAAGCCTAAGAGGGGTACGGCACCTTCTAATTTAGCTATAATGGGTAGATATGTTTTTACTCCTGAAATCTTTAAGTTTTTAGATAGGCAACAAATTGGCGCTGGTGGAGAGATTCAACTTACGGATGCGATTCAAATGTTGAATCAGATTCAGAAAGTTTATGCCTATGATTTTGAAGGTGCACGTTATGATGTTGGAGAAAAGCTAGGGTTTGTGAAAACAACAATGGATTTTGCAATTCAAGACAAGGAATTGAAAGATGAAGTGTTTCGTTATATGGAAGAATTGATTGCCAAACATAAGACACTTGAGGTTTAAATTCTGGTGCTTTCACACTCGGAATGGTGATGTCTCCTTACCACTATCAATGGAGGTACTCGGCTGTTTCGTGGGTGTTAGTTATGCCTTAGACGCATTCGTTGTCGATGGGACGGCATGAGGTGGGGGGGGAGCTAGTATTTAAGTTTTGAGAAAGTTTTTGGAATGGGGGCTATTTGCTCCCTTTTTATGTGGAGTAAAGGGATGTATTGATATTTTCTGTGAAACTACTTTTTAAGCAGATATAATAAATAGGAATGTTCCTCCTTCTTTGGGCGCATCATATTTAAAGCTGCATATTTCATTTCACCTTAGTCTCGTTATTAATGAGTTCTCTATGACTACTTTACTTTGATAATTTATATCTATAATATACTGATAAAATCTTTCTTAAGAATTATCGATATTTCAGGTAAGAAACTGATAGCATTCCTTACTTGTGGTTCTAGCTATGCTTTGGATGAATATTTTTCTATCCTTGGAAGGATATTGGATTGATCTTAAATCGGTAGTGAGAATCGATATAGATGATCACGATATATTGTATGTTTTTGTAATATTTAGTGTTGGATCGTTATAGTATAAGTACTTTTATTAGTAATTTAAGATAAAATGATGCTTTCACGAAATAATGTAAGATTTCAAAAATGGATTTGATAGGCTTTTTGGATAGAAAGATATTTATTCCCGAATCGGAAGTGATTACTGATAGTAGATAAGATTGGAACCCGTAAGGAAGAATGATTTTATAGTAGTTAATTGTGGGATTTACTCCAACTAAGTCCTGTTTTACTAATTAAATTTTAAGGAGTGTTTTAGGCATGTATTTGAAGATAAAAAGATTTATAGATATCATTCTTTCATTAGTAGGACTTTTAGTTTTATCACCTATCTTATTGCTTATTATTATTGCTATTAAACTAGATTCTAGAGGTCCGGTTCTGTTTAAGCAAAAGCGTGTTGGAATCTACAAGACTCATTTTAATATATTAAAATTCCGTACTATGAGAATAGATACGCCGAAAGACACTCCTACTCATCTATTAGAGAATCCAGATCAATACATTACAAATATGGGTAAGTTTTTGAGAAAGACTTCACTTGATGAGCTACCTCAAATTTGGAATATCTTTGTTGGTCAGATGAGTGTTATTGGTCCAAGACCAGCACTTTGGAATCAATATGATTTGATAGAAGAACGTGATAAGTATGGTGCTAACGATTTGCTACCTGGATTGACTGGATGGGCACAGATTAATGGTAGAGATGAACTACCCATTGAGCTTAAAGCGAGATTAGATGGTGAGTATGTTGAGAAAATTAGTCTTTGCATGGATGGTAAGTGCTTCTTTGGGACCATTTTGAGTGTTGTGAAAAGTGATGGGGTTGTTGAAGGTAGGATAGTTACAAAGAAGGAAGTTGTAAGTAATAGCAGGGGGAGAATATCTAAATGAAAAAAATACTAATCACAGGAAAAAATAGCTATGTCGGAAAAAATTTTCAGAATTGGCTAGGACATTATCCAGATAGATATTCGATAGATTCAATTAGTTTACGAGATGAATCATGGAAAGATACGGAATTTTCAGGGTATGATGTCGTTTTCCATGTGGCAGGGATAGCACATAAAAAGGAAACAAAAGAAAATGCTGACCTTTATTATAGAGTGAATCGTGATTTGGCTTATGAGGTTGCTCAAAAGGCAAAAAATGAAAGTGTTAAGCAGTTTATATTCCTTAGTTCCATGAGTGTTTATGGGATTGAAAGTGGTGTTATTGATAAAGATTCTCCTCTTAATCCAAAAAATAATTATGGGAAGTCTAAACTCCAAGCTGAAGAAATTATAAAATCTTTAGAAAGTACTGAATTTGGTGTAGCAATTATTCGACCTCCAATGATTTATGGAAAGGGATGTAAAGGGAATTATCCCAGAATAGCAAAACTTGCACTAAGGGTTCCGGTATTTCCTAGTTTAGAGAATAAGCGTAGTATGATTTATATCGAAAATCTATGTGAGTTTTCTAGGTTGATAATTGACCATAATAGTGCTGGGGTATTTTTCCCCCAAAATGCAGAGTATGTGTGTACAAAAGAAATGGTAAGACTGATAGCTGAATTACATGCATCGAATATACGAATGACAAGGTTGTTTAATTTTTTCTTGAAAATAGTTAGGGTTAGACTTGTTAAGAAGGTTTTTGGTGACTTAGTGTATGAAAAGCGAATGTCAGAATTTAAAACTAAATATTGTGTTGCCGATTTTAAAACCTCAATTGTGTTAACAGAGGAGATAAGTGATTGATATGGTTTTAGTAAGTATAATAATGCCAGCATATAATTGTGAGACATATATTAGAGACTCTATTCAATCAGTTCTAAAGCAGACATATACAAACTGGGAACTTATTATAATTGATGATGGATCGATGGATGGGACAATAAGTATCATTGAAGAATACTCACAAGTAGATGACCGAGTGTATTTTTATAATAATGAAAGAAATCAGGGTGTATCAGCAACAAGAAATAGAGGAATAGAATTGGCAAAAGGTGAATGGATTGCGTTTTTGGATAGTGATGATTTATGGGATAGTTTAAAATTAGAGAAGCAACTAGCCTATGCAGATAAAACAGGTGCTAGCTTCTTGTTTACAGGATCAGCGTATATTGATGAAAACAACAGAAAATATTCAGGCGTATTTGAAGTACCAAGGAGGGTTAACTATAAAAGTTTATTAAAACAGAATGTTATCTCATGCTCATCGGTATTGATAAAAAGAGATTATATTAAACAATGTAAGATGGAAAATGATGAAACACACGAGGATTATGGTGCATGGATTCGAATTCTAAAAATGGAACAATATGCTTATGGGTTAAATGAACCTTTATTAACATATAGGATCCTAAAGAATTCAAAGTCAGGAAATAAAATAAAATCTCTAATAATGGCATATAAAACTTATCGATATGTGGGAATTAATACAATAATGTCTATGTATTATATAACTTGGTATATATTTAAAGGGTTAAAGAAATATCATTATATAAAAAATGGTTAGAAGTTTAATACATTATACTAGGAAAAATTAATCTGAGGAGATTTCACTAATGATTAGAGTTTTGCACATTGTGTCAACACTTAGTAAGAGTAGTGGAGTAATGAGCTTTATTATGAGTTATTTTAGAAATATTAATAGAGGTAAAATCCAGTTTGATTTCTTGTATTGGCAAAATGATAATAATTCATTTATTGATGAAATAAAGGAGCTAGGAGGAAATGTATATTTGATACCAAAACCTAATATTAGTAAAAAGTTTTGGTATGATTTTACGGCTATTTTCAAAGAAAATTCTGGTAAATATAATATTATACATCTCCACGAAGTTTACCTGAATATGCTTATCTATCCCTTTTTACGTAAGTACAATATTAATCATCTAATTGCTCACGCACATACAACTAAATACTCAGATAAAAAAATTAGTTCCCTACGTAATAGAATTTTATGTCTTCCACTTAAGAATACTGTCAGTGAATACTTTGCATGCTCAAAAGCTGCAGGTGAATTTTATTTTGGTAAGACTTCTAAACGTGATAATGAAGTGAAAATAATAAATAATGCAATTGATTGTGATAAGTTTACTTTTGATAAAAATACTAGAATGGAGATGCGAAACGAACTGGATATAAATAAAAAGTTTGTTGTTGGACACATTGGACGATTTAATGCACAAAAAAATCACGATTTTTTAATAGATATATTCTTTGAAATACAAAAACAGAAAACTAATAGTTTATTAGTACTGGTCGGAATTGGCCCACTAGAGGGAAAGATTAGGGAAAAGGTTGAACGACTAGGGATTCCTGAAAAAGTTTTATTCTTAGGTCAAAGGAATGATGTTTCGGATATTTTACAAGCTATTGATGTATTTGTTTTACCCTCATTCTTTGAGGGTTTAGGAATTGTTTTAGTCGAAGCTCAGGCTGCTGGATTGGATTGTTTTACTTCGGATATTGTCCCAGTTGAAGCAAAAGTTACTGATAGGTTAAAATTTCTAAGTTTAAATTTAAGTGCAAAAGAATGGGCAGAAAAAATAATCGAAGAAACAAAAAGTGCTAAAAGAGTAGATGAGATTGAGAAAATTAGAGATGCTGGATTTGATATAAGAATAGAAGCAGAAAAGTTAGAGAAGGCGTATATAAGTTTAAGTTGATATCAAGAATTTTACCTATTTGCTATGGTTAGGAGAAAAGTTTACATGAAAAAGGTATTGATTATAACTCATTGGTATTATCCTAGAAATGTTCCTAGGGCCTTTAGAGCCAGAGCATTGGTAAATGAGCTAAAGCAGAAAGGTTATAGCGTGGACTTATTGGTTGGAGATTACAAACAATTAATAAGCAATAATGAGTATGATGAGGAAATGTTAAAGTCAAGGGGTGTAAGTAATAAAAGAGCAAGATCCTTTTCCAACAATAAATTGTTTTATCTAATAAAGAATATTATTAATTATTTCATTGGGGAAAGATTTTTACTTACTTGTGGTAGATTTATTTATAAGGGAATTGATACTACTAGTTACGATGCAATAATATCTATAGGTCTACCATTTTACATCCACTTAGTTACTGCTCTTAAGATAAAAAGACATCGTAAAGGAGATAAGATTTATATAGCTGATTGGAGTGATCCATTCTATGGAGTCAAAGATGTTAAACTAGCACCGTATTTTAAAAAAATACAGAAGTTTATTTGTTCTCAATTTGACTATAATATAATTCCTACGTCAAGGGCAGTTAATTATTTTAAAAAATATACAAATGAGGATAAAATTAGAGTAATACCCCAAGGTTTTAACTTTAATGAAGTTACACTATTAGATTATAAAAAAAATAAAGTGGTTACTTTTGGATATGCGGGTATTTTTTATAAAGAAATTAGGAATCCGGGGCCCCTACTGGAATTTTTATCAAAGTTAAATGTTGATTTTATTTTTGTTTTATATACTGTCACGCATGGTCCTATTTATAATGAAATTTTATTAAAATATAAAAAAGTAATGGGTGATAGATTGCAAATACATGATCTCATCCCTAGAACTGAGTGTATTACTAGATTAAGCGGTATGGATTTCCTTATTAATATTGAAAATATAACCACAAGTCAAATACCATCAAAACTTATTGACTATACTTTAGCCCGTAGACCAATCATATCTTTTAAACACGATGATATTCCAGAAGAAAAAATTAAAGCTTTTATACAAGGGGATTATGTCGGAAAAACTAATATTGATATATCTAAATATAATATTAAAGAAGTCTGTAAACAGTTTATTGACTTATTAGAATGAAAGTGTGAATAAATAATGTTAAAAGTTAAGCAAGATAGAATGGGAAATAAGAAATTTATCCTTTATATGATTATCTTTAGGGCATCTTTAGATTATTTGTATGTAACGGTTTTGAATGATTATCACAAAGAAAGTTACTTGTTATCTTATGTATACCATTTAGAATTTAATATTTATAAATACCTAATCTCTTGGCTACTTTATTTATTTACAACTCTTTTTCTTACTCGTAAGATCATAATTTATGGAAACAGAGCTTCCGAACTTATTATATTAGGTTTATATATTATGAGTTTTGTACCATCAGTATCACTGTTCGGTCTTGCTAATTTGGAGTATAAATATTTGCTGTTCTTCTCGATATTTTGGGTAATCCTACTAGGGGCAATGTATTTCCTTTATAGGATTAAACACAAGAAAATAAAAATTGATAAGAAAATTGATGATGATTCGAGATTGATATTATGGTATGGAATAGTGTTTGTGTTTTGCATTGGAGTACTGTTAATTTCTTGGAAGTTTAATGGACTTAGACTTAATTTAACTTTGGATCCTGTTAAAGTTTATGAATTAAGAACTCAAGCATCCAGTTATAATATGGGTTTAGTAGTGGAATATTTTCGTCATAATGCAATGTATGTAATTAATCCGTTTGCGGGATTATACTTTTTCCAAAAGAAAAATTGGATAATTTTAGCAATGATTATTTATATACAACTTTTGCTGTATAGCATTGGAAATCAAAAGGCTGCACTCTTTCTGTTACCAGCATCCATTCTAGCTTATTTATATTATAAAGAAAACATGATTAATAGAATCCCAACAATTTTAATAATTATGAATCTAGGAATATTGTTGGAATCAATCATAGGAAAGTCAACATTTCTAGTAAGCACTTTATTAGAAAGGATTTATTATATTCCAGCTATTTTGAGTAATTGTTATTATGAGTATTTTGTTGATCGGCCACCAATTATACCATTTGTAAGCTTTGTTAAGCAACTAGGTTTAGTTAATGACTATCAATACGATTCAGGAGTACCTTATATAATTGGAGAACTCTATTTCTATAATTCGCAAATCAGTGCTAACACTGGCATGTTTGGTAGTGCCTTTTCTTATGGTTTGATAGGTATAATCTTTACTCCTATTGCATACAGCTATTTATTTATTCTTCTTGATAAAGTATCTAATGGTTTAGAAGTAAGGACATTTTTGTCAATACTAATACTACAGGTTTTTGTTATTACTGGCGCTACCATATTTGTGGTGGTAACAGTATATGGATATTTTGTTGTTTTACTTCTTCTTGCGTTAGTTAACAAAAATAGTAAATTTAGTATCATGAAAAAAATAACTTAAAGTAAATGAAATTAAATCTAATTACAAATTTTTAAATAGCTCGAAAAGTTCACTTAAAAGCTGGTTTAGTATGGTTAGAAAAGTTGAAATTTCGTTTCTTGTTATTGAGAAAAAGAAACACTTTCGCTGCACAGAGAGATAGCTTAGTTAAGCCTCATTACATTGACTGTAGCACCCGATTTAACATTCGATAGAAGGGGACAGAGCCCCACAAACAAATTATTAGAATAAATTTATTCATATTACATTTTGTTGTAGTAAGCCTTTGAGGTTCTCGGATCACGGCCTAATGTCATTCACAATTAACTTTGATTCTGTCCATGTAGTTGGGGGTTGGGGGCAATGGCAGGAGAGTTAAGGCAGATATTTCAATAGTAAGAACTAAGCAAGTGTGGTACTTTCTTCGTGATGCTGGCTCTATTTTCGGTGAAATATTTATAGGGAAATATTATTCTAATTCCTTTTCTATTTACTTCGCTAATAATTGTACTAAGTTTGTACAGGAAGTTAGTCTAAAGGTGGAATTTTTACGAGTGTTGGTTAGAGTTGTTATTGAACTTGCTTACAATCCTTTAAATTACTTTGGTTCAGCAAATGCTTATCTAGGGAAAATCTATTGCAAAAATATAGTTTGGAGATGTACTCTTATTCGAATATATAAGTAGATTTTTTGCAAAGATGGGACGTTTAAGTAAAGGTGATTATTACATGGTAAAATTATTAGTTTATAAAATAAAATCAAAAATACCAGTAGATTTTTCTCAAGTATTCTTTTTTGATATATTGTCCAAAGTGTTTATGTTGGCAATTACAATAATATTAATCCGATTTATGGTTCCTGCTGAATATGCAGATATTGTTAAATTCACCGCTCTTTCTAGTTTTAATTTCGGGGTATTTGGTGAAGGTATAGCCCTAACATTCATTAGATATTCTACTGAACAATTTTCAAGGGGGAAAAAAAATTCTCTAGCATTGCATACAAAAGTGTCATTAATGTTATTAATCCTTTCTATAATAGCAATTGGATTAGCGCCACTGCTGGCGAAAGTTTATAACATGGCTAACACAGTTGTCATATACTCTATAATTTATGGTTTTTTAATAGCATTAATTAACATGAATTTAGCTTATTTTCAATCTAGAGAATTGTATGTTCAATCAGGAATGATTAATAACATAAAAAATATCTTTATTTTATTAGGTATAGGATCTTTTTTACTCATTTTTCATGAATTAAGAGTAATCAGTGTAATACTATTATTTATCTTTAGTAGTATTGTGACTTTTTGCTATGGACTATATAAAATATATAAGTCTAAGCAGGTAAAAAATATACTATTGGATTTTTACGATTTCAAACTAATGATTAAAGAAAGTCTGTGGGTTCTAGTTTATCTTATTCTTTTAAATCTTTTTAATCAAATGGACATTATAATGATATCAAATTTATTAACGAATAAGGACGTTGCTTTGTATGGAATTGCTTTTAAGTACTACTCCCTACTTTTGACACTTTTACCATCTATTAAAGCAGTTTTAAGAGTAAGAACATCAAAAGTTGAGTTTGTGGACTCAAAGGAACATAGAAAAGAATTTGTTTTACAATGGTTAAAAAAAACATGGTTTATTGTATTTCTTAGTTGTGTTGTTATTATTTTGCTAAGTGGATTATTTATGCCTCATATTAATGGCCATCAATATGATGATGCAATACCAGCATTTAATATACTTGTAGTTGGAGTAGGGATTAGTTATATGTTTGCCTCTAACATAAGCATTATGATGTCTGCAAGAAGATATAAAGAACTTTGTTTTTTAGCTGCAATTTCACTAGCATTTAACGTATTCTCTAATTGGTTATTAATTCCTATCTATGGAATTAATGCAGCAGCAGCTACGACTATTGTTTCCCATGCCATATTAAATATGTCAACTACTTTATTTATAATTTACGATAAGAGAGAGTTGAAAGTATGAGGTCATATATAAATTTATTAAGAACCTTTATTAATTTTGATAGAATAAAAAAATATGTGTTTATGAAAAGAATACTTGAAAAATTAAAGCTAGGTAAATTATTTTTATTCTTTGACTTTCTATATTACAGTATGCCTGTAAAAACGTCTATTAAGACTTTAATAGAAATTAACCAATTAGATTTAAGCTCCATACAAACTGACAAAATAGACTATACATGTAGAATGTACATGTCCCATCGGTTTAATATATTGGGTAGTGGATGGATAGCATCAGATTTTAATGCAGCCCCCCTAGGTATTAATGGACATAAATATAAAGTTGATTCATCTAAAAGACCATATAGGGATGAAAAAATACTAAAATTAGTGAGTAAGGGCTATTCCCTTATTGATTGGCAAAGAGATCTCAAATCAGGATACTTGTTTGATATAAAAAAACTTTCAACCGACATTCCAACAAAATTACCAGTAGGTGTTGATATAAAGATGCCCTGGGAATTGGCTAGAATGTATCATTTACCGCAACTATCGATAGCGGCACTTTCAATGAAAAATAAAAGAAAAGACATACTGTTGGAGTTTAGAAATCAGGTTTTTGATTTTTTTGAAAGTAATCCCATAGGTTATGGGGTGAATTGGAATTGTGCAATGGAAGTCTCAATCAGGGCAGCTAATTTATTAATTGCATATGATATTTTTACTAAACAAGACAAATATTACATTCTGGATGAGGAGTTTAAGGAATACTTCACAAAAAAAATTCTAGAACATGGAAGATTTGTATTAAGAAATTTGGAACTAAGCATTACAACAAATAAAAATGGAAATCATTATTTATCTAATCTGTGTGGATTATTATTTATATCCTCCTATATAGAGTGTAAAGAGACTAAATCGTGGTATGAGTTCGCAAAAAAAGAGTTTTTAAAAGAGTTTGACAAGCAATTCCTTCCAGATGGTGGAAATTATGAATGTTCGACTGCATATCATCGTCTAAGTGCAGAATTAGCTGTGTATTCATTTGCATTAATAATGAGAAATGGTGAAAAGGTTATTAATCACCTACTAACAAAACTTAATTCAGTTGCACATTTTGCCACTATGACAATTAAGCCTAATGGAGATATTATTCAAATAGGTGATAATGATAGTGGGCGACTATTTAAATTAAATTTATATGGTGAATTCATTAGTCAAGAGTTATACGAAAAGCAGTTTAATCTCATGGGATACAATAAGATATATAGAGAGGATTATATTTTTCAAGAAAATGAATTGCAAGTTGATTCATTGATTGCAAATGTGTTTGCGATAACAAATTATAGGTATATTAAATCCTGGTCAAATAAAAATCCTCTTGAATATAGTTTTATTAAAAGTTTGTTAAATAATAGTGCAGTTCACCATAATGACGTTTATAACTATAATCAGATAAACTCTAGTTTAATTTATGATGAAAGTATTTCCGATTACAAGCATCAAATCAAAACAAGGATTGAATTCCCTTTTAACGATATAGAATTAAAAGATTCAATAGTAGAATATGCTCCACATTTTGGGTTAGTAACTTTTACACTAGATGAAATAAAGATCTTTATAAGAAGTGTGGCTGATCTAGAGGTTATGCATAATGCTCATTGTCATAATGATTTTTTACATTTTGAAATTAGTATCAATGAAAAAAACAGCTTTAGTGACCAAGGGAGTTATATCTATACACCTTTGCCCGATGTTAGAAACGAATTCAGAAGTATTAAAGCGCATAATTGTCCATTCCATGGGAAAGAATTGAATAATTTTTTAGATAGTTTTAATACAGAGATTAAGGTTAAAGGATATATAGTAGATGTAACAAGTTACTCAATAACCCTTGTAATTAAATATGACGATATACTCCATCAGCGCAAGTTTGAAATTTATAATAATTCAATCACAGTAACTGATATTTCTAATAAACCATTTTCCTTTGAATGTACTGAATTTGTCTATGAATCACTCGGTTATGGTATTTTGCAAAATAATATTAACAATACCAACAGTTTAGTTATTAATAAGTTTAATCAAATGTCGACTTGTAATATAAGTGACAGGTAAATTTAATTACTTAATATGTATTGGGGGCTTTATAATGGATATTGCAAAAAAAATATATAAAAATTCACCAAATATAATAAAACTACCTATAGAATATGTTTATGGTTCAATCCCAAACAAATATAAATATGGGGCAAAATATCGGGAGATGAAAAGACTATTAGAAAAGTCTCAGTGGTGGCCTAAAGAAAAGCATATTGAATATCAAACTATGGAAATGAAGAAGCTGCTAATACATTCATATGAACATGTTAAATACTATAAAGATGTATTTGATGATTATGGGTTCAACCCGTACACTTTTAAAAATTTAGAAGATATACAAATACTACCTTTGTTGAATAAGTCTATTATTAATGATAATTTCCAAGATCTTCAATCAGATAATTATCCGAGTAGAAAAAAAATGTTAACTACTACTGGTGGAACTTCTGGAAATCAACTAAAGTTCTTTGCTGAAAAGAATTATAATCAAGTTGAGTGGCCATTTGTAGAATTGATCTGGGAAAGAGTAGGATATACTTCTAAAAGTAGAGTAGCAGCACTAAGAAATGATTCGTTTAGAAACAGGGAATTGTTTAAGTATGACTGGAAAGAAAGACGATTGATTATTGATAATTTTCACCTAAGTGATTCGAATATAAAAACTATATTAGATAAATTAAATAATGAAAAAGTTGAATACATTCATACTTATCCGTCAGCTATCTTATCATTATGTGAATATATAAAAAGAACTGGGTTTAAAATGGAGAATACACCCAAAGCAATATTAGCTACATCTGAAAATATATATCCCGGTCAAAAGGAGATAGTGGAAGGGATTTTTAACAGTAGGTTATTTACTTTTTATGGACATAGTGAAAGGGCATGTATAGCGGGATGGTGTGAAAAATCAGATTATTATCATATTCAAAGTGAGTATGGTTATGTGGAATTGCTAGATGAAGAACAAAAAGTTATTACTAAAACTAATACACGTGGAGAAATAGTGTGTACTGGATTTTGGAATTACGCAATGCCATTCATTAGATATCAAACTGGGGATTATTCAGCATATGCATCAAAAAAGTCATGTTTATGTGGTAGAAATTATGAATTGTTAGAGACTATTGAAGGTCGTTGGATGCAAGAAATGTTGGTTTGCAAAGATGGCAGTAAAGTTTCAATTACTGCTCTAAATATGCACTCTAATTTATTTGATAACGTAAAGCATTATCAACTATTCCAGCACAAAGTTGGAGAAGTTATAATTAAAATCGTAAAAACTGATAAGTTTTCAGATAATGATGAAATTGCTATTCTTAAAGAGTTTATGAAGAAAATGGGTGAATCTATAGATTTCAAAGTAACTTATGTATCAGAAATTGAGAAGACGCAAAGAGGGAAATACAAATACCTTATACAGAAATTGAATATATAATTATTATTACAATGCTAAAAAGCACTTTTTATTTTGTAAGGGAAAAATAGTCCACATCCCAGTAATAGGTGTGGACTATTTTACGTTCACTTTCATAATGAAGAAAAACGTTTGATCCGGCTTATTCCTATTCAGGGAGGTGGGTTATTTTTACGTATTGGGGGTAGAATTTCAAATTACTAGGAAGATTTTGTTCTTTCTTATGATTACATTCACAAGAATGTACCATCTCTGCCACTTTCCTTACAATCGGGTGCCAGGAAATTTACCACGTTGCTGTCAACGCGCTTACCAATAGAAAAACTTATGAATTTTGAAGTGAACAATGTCAACAACGGTTTTCCATTCCATATATATAGCAATAAGTTCTTCTTTTAATTCCTGGGGGAATGGCTAAAAGCGCATCGTACCCTGCCAAGTAAATTTGGGTCCAACTTTAATGAAGAACATCTAGCAAGCGTCGATCTAACTATAACTGTGATTCAAGCGGAGATTAATCCAAGGATGAGAGAGGGTATAAAGCGTTTGTACGTTACTGGAATTCTAAGTTGGATTAGTGTATCAAAACTTTTTCGCAAGTGTTTAGCTGTATATTGAATTTTGAAGTGACATTAAATAAGGGGGAGGGGGTTCTAACTCTCTCCAACTGATCGGTGTCAACAACGGTTTAAAATTCCCTGATTTCAACGGAAACAAATTCCCTAGTTTCCCCGAATACTAGCTGGCTGAATGCCAGCTTTTTTCTTTTCTTTTAAACGATAGGATTCACCTTTAATATTGAAAGTGGTGGAATGATATATCAGTCGATCCAGTATAGCTGTAGCTAATATCTCATCACCAAATATTTCCCCCCATTCTACGTAGGATTTGTTCGATGTGATGATCATTGCTCCATACTCGTATCTTCTTGATATGATTTGAAAAAGGGTATGGGCACTCAGTCATCAAAGGAGAAGTACCCGATTTCATCCATAATGAATAATTCAGGACGACTATATCGTTTAATAATCCGTTGGATTAAACCCTGTTTTTCTGCTTTCTGACATTCAGCGATAAAGTCATTCGCGTAATGAATAATGCTTGGTGTCCTTGAGTTAAAGCCTCAAAGGCCATGGAAATGGCTAGGTGAGTTTTCCCCACGCCTGGTGGACCTAAAAGAAGTATATTCTCCCCATTATGAATGTATCTTCCTGATAAAACCTCTTTGACTCTACGCTCATCTATACTTGGTTGAAAGCTAAAATCAAAATCATGAATACTTTTGATGTATGGTAGCTTCGCTTTCTTGATACGTTTCTCTAACGCCAGTTTCTCTTTTTGTTCAATTTCTTGGGACAAAACCGTGATTAAGAAGTCCGAATATGGTACATTATTTTTAGATGCGTCTTCTAGTAGACCATCAATTTGGTCGGCGGTATAATGCCAGCCGATTTGTTGTAAATGTTCAACTAAAAGGTCTGTGTTCATTATTGATCACCTCCTTCTAGTTGCTCATAAATTTGAAGGGGACGTTGCTCCACTTCAATATCAGGGGACTGTAAATGGCTGTGGGTCGGCAAACCAACAGTAGTCGTTTGCAGTCCTTTATAATGTTCAAGATTTATATGGTCTCGAGCTTTCCCCGTCATTAACGGATGTTTGGCGATACATTCATAGGAGTCATAGACTTCCAAGTGGTGATCCAGGGTTTCTTTAATCTTTAACTCTTGACCAACGTACCGAAAGGGTACGGAATAACGTTTTCCTTGATAAGAGATAAAACAATCCTTACTAACTGTTCGAATTTCCCAATGGTTAATAGGAAAAAGTGGTTTACTGTTAGAAGCATTCAGGTATTTTTGTTCATGTTGGAAACGGGTGATAGGAGATTCCATGGTTGTTTGATGAATCTTTCGGTTCGCTATCTGATCCAGCCATTCTCTCATACCTTCATTTAATGCCCTTAATGTTCGTTTATGCTTACGCTGCAGGAAGTTCTTCTTCACGTACCCAACTACATTTTCCACCTTGCCTTTCGTTTGTGGACGATAAGGTTTACATGCTTTTGGTGCTATTCCATAATAAGCTAAAAACTCTTCAAACTTCCGGTTAAACCGTATTTCAACTGGACTATGTTTAACGACGGCTGTTTTCATATTGTCGTAGGGAATTTGCTCAGGCACACCGTTAAAATAGGCAAATGCATTCATGTGACACTTCATCAAAGTTCTAGGTCCATGCTATCCGTGAACTCTACGTACTTCATCCTCGAGTAACTTAATACCATCGTGAAAGCATAAATTTCTTTCAACTCTTGATCAACTTCAAACTTTCCTACATGTCCCCAGTCCATTTGAGCTTGTTTCCCAGGAGTGGTCTCATATCTTATGGTCGCTTGCTTTTTAGGGCGAGAACGATAAGGGCGTACAAAATCCCGAAGGATTGTCATTTTCCCTTCATAGCCCATAGCCTCGATCTCTTCTAAAAGTACCGTGCAATTCGTAGTTCCTTCTTTAATACGTTTCTTCAAATAATCTTTGAATGGATCCAATTTACTGCCTTTCTTATAACTCTTTTTCTGCTTTGGTAATTCGTCAGAATTTATGTACTTTCGAATAGTTTTTGGATCAAAGCCGGTTTCTTCAGAGATAGCAGTAATTGACCATCCTTTTTGATGTAATTCTCTAATCATAAAAAACTCCCCAATCTTGATCATCATCTCTACACTCCAAATCTTTATCTAGTATAGAAATGATTATCTGTTATTATTGGGGAATTTGAAACCGTCGTTATCAGGGATTTTATCACCGTTGCTTACAATCGGTTCAAATTGAAAGAGAAGTATTATATCAAGATTATGTGAATTATCAATAGGAAGGTTTTATTTTTTATCACAACGGGTTCCGTAAGAATCTTGAATGTAAAATTCTTCTGGTGCGAGTTCGTTTATCGATTTCCCATATCACGTACAGTTCAAAATGAATGGAACCGGTTGGGTAATTTGCAGGTGCAGTTGCTAAGGTTAAAGCCATACCAGGTGCAGGTGTAAAGTATGAAGAAGTGCATATGTGAATGTGTGAACAAATAAACTAAAGGACATGGGCAATTGAAAACAGCTATTCATTAGCTTTTTTGCCATGTCCTTTTATTATCTCTGGTTATATTGTGATACTCCTCTGTAACAACTATTTATCTATTAATTAAATTTCCAAACCCCAAATCAGTCAATATACCGCCTAGCACCAGCAAACTCAGAAGAGTAATACTCAGATTCAAAGACCTCAATAATCTCCACCGTACTTGAAGAGTTTGGTGCATGAATCATCTTTCCATCTCCAATATACATACCAACGTGATGAACAGATCCCTTTCCTTCATTGTAAGCAAAGAACAACAGGTCGCCTTTTTGTAAATCTTCTTTTGCAACTGGAGTTCCGTGTGTCGCTTGAACGGAAGAATCACGCGGTATGGTTATGCCATGGGATTTGTAGATAGTATGAGTGAATCCAGAACAGTCGAAGCCAAATCCAGATGCTCCTGCCCATAGATAAGGTAAACCTAAGAACTTCTTCCCGGTTTGAACGAGATCTTCCCCAGTTGGATCTGGAATATCTTGATTGGATTCATATACAGAAACTGCATTAGAATCGATCCACTTGTTCCCATCTGATGGAGTTGCTACTAATGTGGCACCGTGTCTTTGAGTTATAATTGGAAGTCTTGTATTAAAACTGATTTCTTTAAATTTTGCTTCAAACTTATGGTCGTTATAGAGCCAGGTTGTCGGAGAAGTAACAAGCGCAAAGGACTTTTTATCTTTTTGTTGGGCAAATTTCTTTTCATAAGCCAATTGTTCCTTTGGCAACCAAGCGGGGTAACCGAGTTCATTCTTGGGTGTGGGCTGACCATGTACCGCAACCTTAACCCAGTCTCCCTGCTCCTCTAGTATCGTAACTTCTTGCCCGTAAAGTCCTTGTGTTTGCAATCTTCCTACAAGATCACGCTTCTGCTCTACCGACATGCTCCTTGTCCATTGCCACATGTCCACTGGGTTTCCTAAAGCTGGTTCATCTAAGCCTTTTCGAATATCTTCGGGGCTAGACCATAGTGTAGCAACTGAGACATCAATAAAAGCCGTTTCTTTTTGTTTTTCCACTTCTTTTGCGAATGAGGATGCTGGGAACATGAAGCTAAAGGTAAGAACAACAAGAATGTAAAGTAACCACTTCTTTTTCATTTTCAGAAAAACACCTCCACATGATTTTAACCAATACCTAATCCATTTCGGTCCTGTAACTCCACAATGCTTCCGTTGTACTGCATGCCTCCTTTCAAGCCTTCGTCAGCCATCCACAGTGGTGCATCGAGGTCGTAGTAGGTGATATTTTGGTGTGCCACTGCAACATGGGCTGCAGCTGTAACAGACGCAATAGACTCCATCATGCTGCCAATCATGCATTGGATACCAGCCGCCTCGCATATGTCAGCAATTTGCCAAGCTTGTCGAATGCCACCAGTTTTCATTAATTTAATATTGATCAGGTCCACAGCACCTGTCTGTAACAATTGAAAACTTTGCTTAGGAGAAAAGGCACTTTCATCGGCCATGATTGGGGTTGCAACTCGTTCGCGGATAAATTTAAGACCTTCTATATCGTTAGATGGTACAGGCTGTTCAACGAGCTCAATTCTTATGTTTTCTCGCTCTAAGTGTTTAATAATTTGTACCGCTTGTTTACTAGTCCAACCTTGATTGGCGTCGAGGCGCAGATGAACTTGATCACCCGCAGCCTCGCGCACCTTCTCAATCCGGTAAATATCTTGTTTTGCATCATTGCCTACTTTAATTTTTATAACTTTAAAGCCTTGTTTCACGATATCTGTAGCTTCTTTATACATAACGTCAGGGTGATCAATGCTTACGGTCATATCTGTTTCTACCACGTTTGATTTTCCACCTAAATATGCATAAAGAGGGATTTGATACATTCGGCAATATGCATCATGTAAAGCTATATCAACCGCAGCCTTTGCACTTGTATTTCCGACACAGCTTCGTTGTAGATCAGTAAGGATACTCCCTAGAGAAACAATATCTTTATCAATGATTGCTTCTTTAATAGGACCGTGGATAGCTGCTTGCATTCCTTCCATGGAATCTCCGGTTATTTTCCAAGTGGCTGAAGCAGAACCAAACCCAACTTCACCATTTTCTAACTCGACTCTCACATCAATGACTTCAATAGAGGTTACTTGTCTAAGTGCCGTTTTGAATGGCTTTTTTAATTTCACTTCACGCCTCTCGCTAGTTACATTTACAATTTTCACGTGAGTAATCTCCTTTAATAGGGTAATAGTCTTTTTCATAAAAGTGTTTCTCTATAGTAAAGAAAGAATTTTTGCCGTTAGCAATCCGTAATACGTTCCTAGGAAAGATCCGGCAAGTGCCATTAACACCCCAATTGGAATTAAGGATCTATGATAAGCTCCTGCAAGAAGCGGAGCAGAGGCCATCCCACCAATATTCGCAAGGCTAGAAACTCCAAGTGTAAAAAGATCTAGTTTAAAGAGACGGGCCGCAATCATAAGAAGGATGCCATGAATAGCTAAAATGGCAAATCCGGAAACGATATAAATCGGCGCTTGAAATAGTTGAGAGAAGTCTGCTCGTGATGCGATGAGCGCGATAACGATATACAGTAGTACATTGGCAACATCCATGGATCCAGGTACTTTGGATATTTTCGTCATGGCTAGGACGACACCAGCAATAGATACAATTAAAATCGTCCAAGTTGTAGCATTGACAACAGTTCCAAACGATGGAAGAAGGGATCCGACTTTTGCTGCGACTGCAGAAACAAAAATGGCTAATGAAATTAATCCCATTAAATGTACAAACTTCGTAAACTTATCTTTTTGCTCTTCATGTTCCTCTTTTAACTCAGCACTTACTTCATCAAGGTGGGACGTATCTGATTTTGCCCATTTGTTAAATACAGCGGCAAATGGAACTAACCAGAACATAATCATGACCCATGTCGAATAATTGACAGTATCCATGATGAGCGCATAACCGAAAATGTTTTCAGGTACTTCTAGGATCCCTTGAATGATAACCATATTTGCTGATCCACCGGTCCAGCTTCCTGCCAATGCGCCAAACGCTTTCCAAGTTTCAGACGCGTACAGACCTTGGAACAACAAATAGGTCAGAACAAAGCCTAAAATAATACTAATCGATGCCGTAAAGTATCCAATCAGCATTTTTGGTCCAAGTTTTACTAGTTTTCTTAAATCACAGTTTAATAGCATTAATAAAATGAGCATAGGTAGCAATACATCACGGACATTTCCGTAAGCTGCATCCACCGCCTCTGTGGATCCGATAATGCCAGTTGTTTTTAAGATGGCGCCACCAAAATAAATAAGTACAATTCCGGGTACTACTTTAAAGAACTTACTTTTTGATCCAGATTCAAGCCAGGCAACTAAACCGGCTAAACCGATCACGACACCAAGATACAAAAAACCTTCCTGTATCATATGGAACTCCTCCTTTTTTTATATAAAATATGAAAAACCCAGCCACCAGAAAGGGATTATCCTTCTAGCAGCTGGGTTTTATCCACGTATTGTAAGATAAAGCAGCTTCCTACTTGTGTAGGGCATTCATATATTTTTTATGAGCTTGTTTAAAAGCTACAATAATCGCCTTCTGTGAGGATCCAAAATATCGTGAGGTAACCTCTTCTTCAATCCAATCACAGTCAGCCATGCTCTGACCAACAAAAATACTATTCACAAATTTGGATGTAATATCCAACATGGAAGTACACTCAGTATCAACAATAAGGTTGTTTGTGGTATCGACAACAAAACCAATAAAGAAAGAATCATATTCTTTTGTTATCGCATTATTCCCAGGGGATTTCGCTTCCCCGAGAACATATATGGTATTCTTAGGATACATCGCTTTTTCACTCTCCAGAAAGATCCTCCATCTTTCAAGTGGGGTGTTGTTCCAGGAAAGAAACGACTTCCATCTTGAAATGTAGATGCTCTCGGAGGTTATTCGTTTAAAATTCTAGCATAATATGAATGCGTTTTCAACAAAAATATATGTTCATAACTTTCTATATGAATTTTCAAAGTAATGGATTAGCTAGATTTAGAAAATTATGTACCTATAATTGGTATGCAAAATGATACATGTATATGGTATTATGAATGAGAATATCTGTAAATTTATCGGGATTTTGTCTAGGATGAATATGACTATTAGTTTATAGTTTCTAATTTTGGAGGAAGAGATAAAATGAAGAAAAAAAGCAGAAAGTGGTTAAAGATCTCTTTAATCGTGATTGGAGTAATTATACTCGGAATTGGCACATATGCCTTCAGCATCTACAACGATGCCAAACAAACTGTAAACAAGAAAGTCTATGAACCAATAGAATCGATTGATAGAGAAGTTGTTCAAAAGAAAGTAGAGGAGAAGAAGCCACTTAACATCCTATTATTAGGAGTAGATGCACGGGAAAATGATAGTGGGAGATCAGATGCGTTAATGGTTCTTTCTCTAGATCCGAGTAATGATAGTGCTAACTTGGTGAGTATCCCCCGTGATACAAGAACGGAAATCGTGGGTAAAGGTACAATGGATAAAATAAACCATGCCTATGCGTTTGGTGGACCAGAGATGTCTATTGCGACAGTAGAAAATATGCTAGACATTGAGTTAGATTATTTTGTACGTATCAATATGGAAGGCTTAGCGGAGACGGTTGATGTACTTGGTGGAATTACGATTGATAATGAAATTGCCTTTAATGATTTTGCGGTTGGAGAGGTTAATTTAAATGGTGCGGAGACCCTTGAATATGTTCGAATGAGAAAGCAAGATCCACGTGGGGACTTTGGTCGTACAGAACGTCAACGAAAAGTTATTCAAGGGATCATTGATAAAGGAGCTAATTTAGGCTCTGTAGGTAAGATTAGTGATTTGATGGACGTCCTTGGTAGCAATATGGCAACGAAATATGAACTTCGATGATATGAAGAATCTGATGTTTAATTACAAGGATACGAGACAGAACTTTGCAACTTACCAGCTACAAGGAACTGGAACAACCATTGATGGAATTTATTATATGGCTGTATCGGATGAGGAGATTTCGAAGGTTCATAAAATGCTGGTTAAGCGTGCTTCCTAAATGGGTAGGGTATTAAAAGGCCAAAAATAACCAACACTTGAAGCAACAAGGTGGGTGAACATCAATGGTTCTTTTAATACTATGGATTGTCTTTATACTAATTGGTACTACAACCAGAAGTGTATTTGCGTTTTTAGAACAAGGAAAAGTGAATTTTAACTTAGTTCCAGATCCATCTTACTATGAGTTCTTTGAGTTATATGGATTTGAGCGAACCAGTAAGGTAGAGTTAGTTGGTCATTTCATTATGTTCGGTATCCTGGCCATTTTACTTTACCGAGTGAAACCTAATAAGTATTTTTGTTATTTCATTTGCATTGTTATTAGGGGTTGGAACGGAGCTCATTCAGCCTTTCTTTGGTAGAGGTTCGCATATGTATGATTTGACTGCGGATGTTTTGGGTATTGTGCTTGTTATTAAACTTCCTTTCCTCGATAAGCAGCGGTAACGCTTTTAGGGCATTCATTGTTGGATGTCCTTTTTTTTATTAGACGGTTTGTCAATCTAACTGCGACACTTCTTCCCAAAATGCTTAGGGAAAAACTCACGCAAGAGACCGTTGGCCTTTTCATTGGTTCCGCGCTGCCATGAGTATGGATCAGCAAAATAATGGAGACGTCTGTCATGAACATACGGCTGGTGGGATTTTATAAAATAAGAATTTAGTAAGGATACGAGAGCACCACATCAGGTTCCTGGCTTGATGAAGACGGTGGGCGAGGATAGGTAAAGAAAAGAAGCAGATCGTCTAGTAAATGGTTTTAAGATTAAAAAACTTAAAACCATTTACTAGAAGCCAATTTCTGCGGCTGTGTCTTTTAAGTTATTAGGCAATAGATACTAATGAATATACATTAACATAAGTGCTTTATTACTATTCGTTGGAATAATTTTCTAAAAAATCATGCTAAATTTCTTATTCCTCTGTTAATGGTTTAGTAAATAATTATACAAAGTGAAGGGAGGTTTTTAAATGCGTGCAAGATTACAACACAATGCGGGAGTAGTAAAGGAAGTTAAAGTAGGCTTCAGTTGGACAACTTTTTTCTTTGGCTTTTTTCAGCGCTTTTTAGAGGAGACTTAAAATGGGCAGCAATAATGTTTATAACTGCTGCACTTGTCGGAGTTTTCACTCTTGGGTTTGGAGCATGGATTCCAGGTATTATTTTTTCTTTTGTCTATAATAAGATCAATATTAAAGATTTATTGGAAAAAGGCTATAAACCGGCAGATGAACATACTCAGAACCTATTGCAATCAAAAGGAATCGTCCTACAACAGTTGGAAATGAAATGGGAGCTTAACGTTCTTTGTAGCTAAAGTTATCTACTGGGTATCACATGGTCACATATTTCTTAGCACTTGTAAAAACGATGATGTGATGCAAAAGTACACATGAAATGAGCAGAGGCAACCATATGTTGCTCCTGCTCATTTCATTATTAGAAATCCATTTAGGGAATTAAGAGATTCCCACCTAAAGTACATACATTCAACATCTTGCGACTAGCGTATGATTACCT
Source organism: Radiobacillus deserti (assembly GCF_007301515.1). Lineage (GTDB taxonomy): Bacteria > Bacillota > Bacilli > Bacillales > Amphibacillaceae > Radiobacillus > Radiobacillus deserti. Next base: position 2,932,835 of record NZ_CP041666.1, on the reverse strand, counting down.
CTTGTAAAAAGCACAGTACCCTCTTTATCTATTTATTCCCCATCATAACTAATCAAATTAGTAAAGATCCGATACCCGCCAGGTACTAAATTCTGAATCTGACGGTACCAAACAAGGTTCGTATAGATATAGCTTCCTTCCCCATAATCCGCTAACAATATACCACCTTCAAATTGATCTCCGTCCAAATCGGTCATCGTTAAGAAAGTCTCATATTCACTGGACCATTCCATTGGATAGTACAATCCTCGTTCTTGAATCCAACCGTCCCAATCTTTTTCGGTAATCACATTTGGTTGATTAAATAGTTCATGTTCGGGCTGTAAGATGTTATATTCAGATGCCTCGTCAGTTACTCTCCATTCAATAGACGGCTGGCCAATCGTTAGTGGATATGGAGCGGTTGTTTTCGCATTCCAGTTATCCCATGGTTTGTTGTACTGAACGACAACGTGTCCGCCATTCTTCGCATAATCTAATAGTTTTTGATTATGCTCCACTAAGTCTGCACGAGAGAGGTAGGCACGAATTCCCGTTACAACTGTATCGAATTGGGACAAATCGGCTGAGCCTAAGTCTTCGATTTTTGTAATATCCATTTCCACTTCCGATAGCTTTTCTGCGACTTGATCAAAGCCTGAATCCACGTAACCAATTTTCTTATCTTCCGGGAATTTTAAGTTAAAAGCTACGCCCCTTACGTCAGCTGGCTGAATGTTATAGAAGGTTCCGATATGGTCATAGGAGATGACTTGAACGGATTCCTTTATTTCCTTCCCATTTACAGTTGCCGTTGGTACAATCTTAAACGGTTCATCTGTTAATTGTTCGGGAGGTGTAATCGTAAAGGACACTGTTTTCTCCGTTTCACTTGCAGCAAAAGTTACTGTTTTGCTTTGTACATTCTCCCAGCCTTCCGGCAATTGTAACGAAACATCTGCCTCTAAACTGGCGTGTGTATAGTTTGTAACCGTAATATCGAATGTCATGGCTTTTCTAGGCTGAGCGGTGTTGACAGCTAGTGTTTCCGGATTTGCTTTCAATCCTACTTCCGGAAGAACAGCTATCGTTTCTTCAGGCTGGAACGTGGTGCTTACTTGTTCTTTTCCATATTGATAGCTTACCTCTGTTGAAAGAACGGATTCGTCATATGGATTATAATAAGGTGCATCCTCAGGTACTTGAACCGAGAACTCTACCGTTTTCTTTTCCCCTGGGGCTAATTGGATGGCATTGGCGTCCCCATCTACTACCCATTCAGCTGGTGTATTTAATGTAGGTGCAACTTTCTTTAATGTTTGTTCTCCGTTGTTAGAAAGCTCAACCGTAACATTTGTTTCTGTTCCTTGAGCTAGTACAGGTTTTTCGACACTAGTAGTTACCTCCAGTCCTGCTGCAACTTTACTTACTTCCTGAAGTTGCTCTTCTTTTACATCTAAACGGTGAAGTAAATCCGTTTTGTCGACATGTTTAAAGGAGAACCTCTCTACTTTTTTCTCTGCTTTTCGTAGTTTGTCTAAAGCTTCATGTGTTTCTTTTAACACGTTAGAGTTGCTAGGATAGGCATCTACCACTTCTTCTAGTTCTTTTTGTACCTGTTTTAGTGCTCCTTTTACTTTGTTGTCCGATTTCTTCAGGCTAGCCGCGTAGTCATTAAAGTCGTAATAGAGTCCTTCAAAAAGACTTTCTTCCTGCTCTGGAATATCCCCAACAGCGGATTTTACTAACTCTAAATATTCGATACGAGAGCCTGGTTCTACTTCATTTCCCATTCCTTGGCTTTTGTGTAAGTATCTAGACTTCTCTCCAAGCTGCGGGTAGGTCATCTCATAAATAGGATCATACTCGCCAATTTCTATTCCTAGTGTCGCTTGCTCCTTTGATGCAGGTAAGTAAAGCTTCTTGATTTGCCAGGTTGTTAATCCTTCTTCTAGTTGTTCAGGAAAAACGGTTGGGTCTGCAGCATCTTCAAAGGCTTTAAGACTTAATCGGGTAATGGCACGGTGATGTCCATGCTGACTCTCGACGTCACGGAAGGAAGGCATGACGATATCTGGTTTGTATGTTCTGATTCTTCGAATGAATCGTTCATAAGTGAGTTCCTCTCCCCACTTCGAAAGTGTATCTCCTGGAGCTTTTGAAAAACCAAAATCATAAATTTCATCACTTGTCGTCTCACTTAAGTGAAAGACTTTAACTCCGGTAACTTTGGAGGCCTCAATCATTTCTCTTGATCGAATGATACCTAAACCATTTCCGAGTTCTTCACCAATTTCATTTTGACCACCTTCTCCACGATTGGCAATAAGGCTAGCGGTATGAACACCAAGTCCTCTGGACAAGTAGGCTAATAAGTGGCTTCGTTCATCATCAGGGTGTGCCCCCGTATTTAAAAAGCTTGTTATGGTGTCGAGTGGTTTAACAGCACTCCAAAGCTCCTGATTGTGTTGCATATCTGAAGTTTTTGCTTTTGTAACAGAAGGTGTTGCGATAGGGAAAGCAAGGGTGAGGCATAAGAGAGATACCATTAACTTTTTAAACAATAGACATTCTCCTCTCTAGTTTTAACGTGCTTCTCTTTTAGTGTGTGACGTCTTTAGGATAATTAGTGAAAGTTAAGGGAGATTTTTTGGAAGGATACTTTCTTTGCCATTAGTTAGATAACGATGGACCACCTCCATAAGGAACCGCTTACTAAAAGAAGTAAGGGTGTGGTTAGTTAACTTTACGAATCAACTAAGCTTGTTGATGTACCTTTGAGGGTATTCAAAAAACTAAATCATGACAAGGATTGAAAATGAGCCAAAAATGATCCTTTACTTGTTTTTTCTTAAACATCCTCTCTCTTGTTCCTCTTTTCTTGCAAATAAGTCGATTCTTATTTTTTAGGTATATGGTCATACCATTCAAATGACACTTACGAGAAAATATTTCTTATATATAGGCCTCCATAAGGCAGTCATTTATCAAAATAACTCTTAGATAAAAATGGTTAAAAGTACTCAAACGGAGTGTATGGTCAATTGGGGATATTTAACCACCTTAACTAAATGACCGAAGAGGAAAATCCACACAGGAAACAGGGATAATTTCCGTTTTCAGAAAATAACAGTCATACTCTGCGGTGTTGGTTAATAAACTGAACTAACTAACAAACTTAAACGTTTTCATAAAAATGAATAGATATATAAACAATCCATATGTTAAGGGGCTAAATAATGAAGAAAGTACAAAAGGGCAATGCTGCTTATATAAAAAATATGAATAAAAAACTCGTGCTAGGGTCCATAAGAGCGAATCAACCTACTTCTAGAGTTGATATCTCCAAACGATTGAATATAAGTAAGCCAACCGTTTCTGCACTGGTGGATCAGCTGATTGAAGAGGGCTGGATCTATGAAACTGGTAATGGGGAAAGCACTTCCGTAGGTGGGAGGAAGCCGGTTCATCTCGTCTTCAATCCTGATTTTGCCTATATCGTTGGAGTAGATATTGGAGGAACGAACGTTGTTTCGGGGATAGCCAATCTAGACGGTGAAATCCGTACGTACCGAGAATTTTCCACAACAGATTATAAAGACCAGCAATTATTCAAAAGGATAAAAGCTGATGTTCAAGCGATGCTGGAAGAGCTAAGTATCGATGACGATAAGGTTTTAGGGATGGGGGTTGGTGTACCAGGAATCACAAATTGTGAAAAAGGGGTCGTGGTTGAATCGCCTGCATTACAATGGAGGAGTTTTCCTATTAAAGATAGATTACAAGAATTATTCTCTTTTCCTATCTATATAGATAATGATGTGAATATAAACGTACTAGGAGAGCATTGGAAAGGTGCAGGGAGTCGTCATTCTAACTTAATATACGTCGCGATTGGAACAGGTGTTGGGAGTGGGATTCTGTTAAATGGTCAGTTATATAGAGGGAGTAATTATAGTGCTGGGGAGATTGGCTATATGGTTACAGACCGCCAACATGCTGCCAACTATCATCCCGTATATGAGGGGTATGGTTTTTTGGAGAGTGTAGCGGGCGGTTCCTCTATCGGGACGCAAGTGTCCAAATTACTTGGTAAGCCAGTCTCTGCAAAAGAGGCTTTTCAATTGTATCAGCAAGGTAATAAACAAGTTGGGCCAATTATTGATACAGCTATAGAAAATCTAGCAATAGCCATTGCCAACTATGCCTCACTGTTCGACCCGGAAATCATTATTTTAGGAGGTGGTGTCACCAACTCATATCCGGTTTTTGAACAGAAGTTGAAGGGCATTATCAAGAGGTTTACACCACAGTATTGTGAAGTGGTACCAACAACTTTTGGAAAAGAGGCAGGGATTATTGGCGCAGTTGCACTGTTTTTGAAGGAGAATGACCTTATTCTGGATATTTAATCAAGGGGGTAAAGATGTGAAGGTCTTTAAAGAGAAGGTGTTTTTAGCATGTATGCTAGTTGTAGCGTTAGGGTTTGTATTGGTTGGGTGCATGGCTGGTGGATCAGACGATCAGGCATCCGAAGAAGAGAAGTCAGGTAACGAATCCTCCGGTGAGTCAAAAGAGGGTACAAGTGAATTAGAGGAAAAGGTAGTCGTCTATTCGCCTCACGGAAAAGACATTTTAAGTGAGTTTGAAAAGCAGTTTGAAGAAGAATATGGCATAGACATGGAATTTTTAGACATGGGCTCACAAGAAATTTTAGACAGAATACGTTCGGAAAAAGGGAATACACAGGCGGATGTATGGTGGGGTGCCCCGCAAGTGAATTTTGATCAAGCGAAGGATGAAGGGTTATTAGCAGAGTATAAGCCATCTTATGCAGATGCGTTGGACCCAATGTACCATGATGAAGACTGGTACTGGTCTGGAACATCTATTACTCCAGAAGTCATTCTGTACAATACTAAGGAGGTTTCTAAAGAAGATGCTCCAAAGGATTGGGATGACTTACTAGATCCAAAATGGAAGGATGAAATCATTATCCGTTATCCATTAGCATCTGGTACGATGCGTACAATTTATTCCTCTATGATTTACCGTACTTATAAAGAAACACAAAAACCTGATGCGGGATATGATTGGTTAACAAAATTGGATGAAAACACGAAGGAATACGCGGCTAATCCTGAAATGATGTATAACCAAGTTGCGAAGGGTGTTGGTTCTCTCTCTGTTTGGAACATGCCAGATACTGTCATGCTAGCTGAAGAGAAAGGGTATCCATTTGATTATGTAATCCCCGAAAGCGGAACACCAGTTTTAACGGAAGGGATTGCTATTGTAAAAGACGCACCACATCCAAAAGCTGCGCAAGCATTTTATGAGTTTGTAAATACGAAAGAAGCTGCCAAGCTGTTAGCGGAAACGTATTACCGAATTCCTACTAGAAGTGACGTAGAAAATCTACCAGCCTGGATTACAGAAACAGAAATTAAACCAATGGATATTGACTGGGCTACATTCCAAGAAAAGTCGCCAGAGTGGATGGAGTACTGGGATACGAATATTAAAAACGCAGAAAAAGACAAAAGCGAAGAATAGGATAAGAGGAGTTGTTGGATAATGTCCGTAGTAAATTTATCAGCGATTACGAAGCGGTTTGGGGAGGTTACAGCAGTTCGGAATTTGGATCTAGTTATTCAGGAAGGTGAATTTTTCACTTTTCTAGGTCCTAGTGGATGTGGGAAGACAACAACTCTTAGAATGATTGCTGGATTTTATTACCCAACAGAAGGAAAAGTAAAGTTTAATGATAAGGACATGACCACAGTTCCGCCTGAAAAAAGAAATACGGGTATGGTTTTTCAAAACTATGCCCTTTTCCCTCATATGACCGTTTTCGAAAATGTTGCTTTTGGGTTAAAGGTTCGAAAATTAGCGAAGTTTGATATTGAGATGAAGGTCGAAGATGTGTTAGAAAAGGTTCGACTATCTGATTATAGTACACGACAAGTTAGTCAATTAAGTGGTGGGCAGCAGCAACGTGTTGCTTTAGCGAGAGCATTGGTTATTGAACCAGACATTCTGTTATTGGATGAACCATTGAGTAATTTGGATGCGAGATTAAGAGATGAAATGCGAAACGAAATTCTACGATTACAGAGAGAATACAAGATTACGACTATCTATGTAACGCATGATCAAGTTGAAGCACTCTCCATGAGTGATCGAATTGCTGTTTTTAATTTTGGAGAATGTCAGCAGGTTGGTACGCCAACCGAAATATATAATAAGCCAGTGAATGATTTTGTTGCGGAATTTATTGGAGAAACCAATTTAATAGACGTGAATTATGTAGAGAGTCTGGATCATCAAGATATCTATTTCTCCGAAGTACTAAATAAGAATATTTATGTGCGTTCTGGAGTTTCCCTGGATTCGGAGGAAATGGTTTTGTCAATACGACCAGAGTCTGTAAGGGTTAGCTCCAGTTCACAAGGGGGGACTAATAGTCTGCTAGGGAGAGTAGAGCTCGTTCAATTTACTGGTGCATCCGTTCATACGACGGTTCAATTAGATGCAGGTATTCGTATTCTTTCAACAGATCTCAATACCGGACCTGAAACCTATGTGAAAGAAGGAAGCAAGGTTTATGTACAGTTACCAGAAGATCAGATACGAATTGTTCCGAAGGTAAGGGAGTGATAACGGATGTTAAACGCTGAAAGAAGGAAAACGCTCCTACTCCTTATTCCTATCATTCTAATATTAGTTGGCTATGTACTTTATCCGTCAATTGAAACGTTATTAGAAAGCTTTAAAAAGGGTGGAGCCTTTTCCATTCAAAATTACTCGGATTTTTTTGGGGCAAAGGCTGAAGCGAATTTAGAAGCATTGTGGAATTCCGTGTACATTTCTTTATTGTCGGTATTATTCAGCGCATTGATTGGTGTGCCATTAGCCTATATTTTTAATCGGTATGATTTCCCTGGTAGAAAATTCTTCTCTAGTATAGCGATTATGCCTATCGTTCTTCCATCCCTAGTTGGAGTTATGGCATTTATGTTTTTATACGGAGAAGCAGGACTAGTACCGAATGCAATAAAAGATTTGTTTCATCTGTCAGAGATTCCGTTTAGTATAGGCGGAGTGGCAGGTATTCTAATTGTTCATGCTTATACGATGTATCCATATTTTTATATGACTACATCTTCTGCGTTAAACAATTTAGATCCTTCACTCGAAGAGGCAGCTTATAATTTAGGGTCAAACCGATTCCATGTGTTCTTTAAAGTCACGCTTCCTTTGTTAACACCTGGACTAGTTGCGGCATCTTTGCTTGTATTTATGGTTTCCATGGCATCCTTTAGTGCACCTTTTTTATTGGCTGGTGGATATAGAGTATTAAGTTTACAAATCTATTTTTCTAAGATTAATGGAGATTTGGAGATGGCTGCAACTCAATCCATGATTTTATCTGTCGTATCTATTTCCTTTCTATTGTTTATGCGCTGGTTTCAGAATAGAAAGGATTACAGAATGGCTAGTAAAGGGATTGGAGCACATCGCAGTGAAGTAAGTAATCCGCTAATAAAATGGGTTATGGTAACGGTTGGTATTCTTGCAATGATTGTCCTTTTATTACCTCACGTAACTCTGCTTATCCTTTCTCTTGTTCCAGAAGGTGGTTGGACTTGGCAGACCTATCCACAGGAATTTAGCTTGGAAAATTTCGCATTACTTTTCCATGACCCTAATATATGGGATCCAGTACGTAATAGTTTGTTCATGGCATTCTTAGCTTGTTTGGGAGTATTTGTGTTTGGAATTATTACTTCCTATGCATTAGTAAAACGAAAGTTTATTGGGAAAAATCTTTTAGATATTCTAGTAATGATTCCTTGGGCTCTTCCCGCTACGGTCGTTGGGATGAATTTAATATTAGCCTTTAATCAGCCATCTGTATTCTCTTTCGGGAATATCCTAGTCGGAACATTTTGGATTCTTCCACTAGCTTACTTTGTAAGATTTATTCCTTTAGTAGTACGGTCCACGACGGCAGTTTTGGAACAAATGGATGATTCTATTGAGGAAGCAGCTCAGAATCTGGGAGCAAAGTGGTTCTATACCTTTAAAAAAGTGGTTATCCCCATTATTTTACCTGGTGTTTTAAGTGGTACGTTGCTGGCATTTGTTCAAGCGGTTGGGGAATTTCCGACATCTGTTCTCTTATATACAATAGGAAATAGACCAATTTCTATTGAAATAATGAATCAATTAAGAATGTTTAATATTGGTCAGGCAGCAGCTTACGGAATGATTCAAGTTGGATTAATCTCGGTTGTTCTTTTTGTCTCGTCCAAGTTCCTAGGAGTAAAAACAGAGAATTCACTATAGGTGGAAGGGGGTTGCATATGGCAAATATAAAAGAGGAGTTTGAAAAAAGAGATGGCACTAAGTTCCCGGGAGAGACTTATGTTGAAGAATTGTTAAAACCTATATTCCATGACCAACGTGAATATCTTTTTGGGGCCATGTTTGCCATTCATAAAGCTCATACAACGATGCTCATTGAACAGGGAATCTTAGCACCTGCAGAAGGAACAGAAATCCTCAAGGGGATCAAAAAAGTTGAACAACTAGATGTATCAAATCTGGAGTACACCCCAGAGTACGAGGACTTATTTTTCTTAGTCGAGTCCAAGGTTGCAGAGATTATTGGAGAAGAGTTGGCTGGCAAAATGCATATTGCAAAAAGCCGAAATGATATGGGCGAGACCATGTATCGAATTGTGATACGGGATTATTTAAGTACGATGGTTTCCGAAGCGAGAATTCTCTATGAAGTCATTCTCGAGAAAGCGGACCAGCATAAAGAAACGGTTATGCCTGCACATACTCATACACAGCCAGCCCAACCGACAACATTCGGACATTATATGGTTGCGATCGCTGATAATCTCTTTAGAGACATTGAGCGTATGGAACGTGCTTTGTCTACGGTAAATAAATCTCCAATGGGTGCAGCGGCGATTACGACAACAGGATTTCCTATTAATAGGGAACGAGTCGCAGAATTACTAGATTTCGATGGGTTAGTAGAGAATTCCTATGACGCCATTGCGACAGGGGACTACTTGATTGAGTCTGCACAGGTACTAATTAGTACCATGACCAATATGGGGAGATGGATACAAGAATTTTTACGAATGGCATCTAAAGAAGTAGGGTTACTTCACGTATCGGATGCCTATGTTCAAATAAGTAGTATCATGCCACAGAAACGAAATCCTGTGTCGATCGAACATTCAAGAGCACTGGCGAGCAGTGCTGCAAGTGAAGGATTGGCTGTTATTCACATGATTCATAACACTCCATATGGAGATATTAATGATACTGAAGACGATCTTCAGCCTCATTTGTATGAAGGGTTCCAAAAGGGCTTAAGAGTTATTCGACTTATGACAGCGGTAATTTTAACGATGGAATTCAATAAAGTAAGAGCAGAGCAACAGGCCAGAGAGAATATGATTACCATAACAGAACTTGCAGATGTACTCGCTCGAGAATATGGTGTTTCTTTTCGAAAGGCGCACTATAAGGCAAGTGTCATTGCGAAAAGAGCGACAAATATAGGGAAAGAATTATATGATATAGAGCTTGAAGAAATTAATGAATGGTTGGAGGATATCCACATAACACAACAGGATTGGGAAAGCATAATTTGTCCAAAATCATTTGTGGAGAAAAGGAAAATTACTGGAGGGCCGAGTCCGGAAATAGTAAAGGACATGATTGAGAGGCGTAAAAAAGCTTGCTCTAAATAGGGCAAGCTTCAACCTTTTTATATATATTTAAATAGCCATGACGTAAAAAACCGGGATGGAGAACTGCTCCATTCCGGTTTATTTAAGATAACTTTGTATGGCCTTGTACATTATGTTGGCAATTTCTTGATGCCCCTTATTATTTGGATGCCACTGATCACTAGTCCCATTGAAGGTTTGTTTGCCACTTGGTCCTTTAGTGTCTGTTCGGTTTTTCCAAACAGATTGGATGTTTGCGACAGGGATATTCTTCGCGTTACCTATATCTATAATGATTTGATCGTACACAGTGGAATGCTTACCACGATTCCAGGTCGTCACCAGTAGAATCGTTGGATGGGTGGGACTGTTTTGTAAATGCTCTACAAGCTGCCACAAAAGCATTTTAAATTGCTCAGGTGGTGCATAAGTATCCTTCGTTTTCATACTATCGTTTGTGCCAAATTCGATGGTGACCAAGTCAGGTTTAGATCTAATAATGGTCGGAAGGTTTGGAAAGGCGGCCGTTTTCAAGCCTTCGCCTGCCATCCGAATACCTGGTTTTGTAACGACGTTCATGCCTTTTTTTTCTATTAAAGCGGTAAACACATCAATGTATGATTTATTTTCACTTGTGGCATGCCATCCCTCCGCAATACTATCTCCAATTGGTACATATACAAGGGGCGCAGAGGATGCGTGTACGGGAAGCGGCACGACAAAACAAACCAGTATGATTAAGAAGCGCCAAATCCATTGTCGTGTTGAAAGCAAACGTCATCCTCCTCCTCCATAGCTTCTATGAGTAGTATTGGTTATTTTGAATTACTCATTCTAAGCTATTGGAGAGAGTGGATGACAAATCAATAAAAACGTTTGTATCCATCAAAGTGTTGCTGCCAGTATGAATTGGATAGGTCCGATACCGTTACACCATTGTCGCCAGCGTGCATGAATTGATTCTCCCCGACGTAAATGCCGACATGGGAAATTCCTTGCTTGTATGTATTTTCAAAAAATACAAGGTCTCCGATTTGTGGCTTTTGTACATAGAAAGAACGGTTATAATACCCATCACTAGAGTATCTAGCAATGTTTTTACCAGCTAGATTGTACACATAAAAGATAAATCCACTACAATCAAAGCCGGCGGGATCAGAACCACCATATAGATATGGACTTCCAAACAATGCTGTCGCTTCGGTTATGAGCTTGGACACATCGAAATCTGGTGAAGCTGGCAAATGAACAGGGATTTTAATAGGCGCCGGAGTTGGCATACTAGGTTCATCTGCTGTTTGTTTGATTTTCAGTTTTTGTCCAACGTAAATATTATTGGAGGTTAATTTGTTCCACTTTTTAATGTCATTTAAAGCTACTTGATAATATTGACTCAGCTTCCATAGTGAATCTCCAGCCTTCACAATGTGTATCAGGGTGGAGATTGGTTGGCCTAGCTTAGTGTCTGGAGTAGTCGGATTACTAGGTGTTACAGTCTTAGACGGAGTGGATGGCCTCGTCGGTGTAGACGTCGATTTCTTTCCAACGATTAATACATCTCCTGGGTGAATAACCGTTGATTTCAGTTTATTCCATTCTATTAGCTGCCGAAGTGAAATCTTATGTTTCGCTGCAATTTTACTTAATGAGTCTCCACGTTTAACCTTATATGTCTTTACTGTGGACCTGCTAGAGGTTTCTTTGTTTATTTGTTTACTAGGTGCTGTTACGTTCATTACTTGATTTGGAAAAACTACATGATTGTTTAATTTGTTCAGCTTTACTAATTCAGAGACACTTGTGTTATATCTTTGAGCAATGAGCCACAATGAATCCCCTTTTTTTACCGTATAAGTAGCAGCCTCTGCTGGAGTTGCCAATAAAGTAGTAGCCACAACAGCAGAAGCTGCGACGGAAAGAATGGTCTTCTTTTTCATCTGCCACACCTCTAACATTCTCCTAATTTTTTCTTAGTATAGCATGTTTTGTCGGAATCTGTTGGTGATTTTTTCTTTCTTTACCATAAATTCATACTTGTTTACTATTGGGATAGAATGGATGAAATGTTACAATGGAAGTAATAAAGGTGTAACAAAAATGTAACATAAGGTATAAGATGGAAGGGTATAACAGACAAAAAAAGGAAAGGTGTTGTTCAAATGAAAGTGAGACTAGGCTTGCTATCTGTGCTACTTCTACTTGCAGCAGGATGCGGCACAGCAGAGGAAGAAATGAAGGTTGGAGCAAGCACAAACAATCATGAGGCTTCGGTAGTACAGCTTGAGAAAAAGGAGGCTGCAACGGAATTAGTTATGAGCACAGAGGAAAAGAATACAGATCATGCTGAGCCGGAAACCAATTCAGCAGAGAAAGGAACTGACTCCTCCTCAACAGCAAAAGATTCAGTAGAACAACCGTCTGAAAATCCATCCACTAAGGAAACAAAATCATCAACAAATCAGGCATCTAAAGGAACAAATCCAACTACAGAACAATCCTCTAAAAAAACAGAGACACAAGCGGAGCCAGGTAAAGAATCACCAGAAAAAGTCCCGGCTAAGACAGAACAATACGCAGTAGAACCTATCTTTTTGGATATTCTTAAAAAATACAACAATATTAATGATTGGTTTAAAGGACAGACGGAACCGAAAGAAAACCGTGTTAAAGGTTATAATTCAAAGGAAGAGATATACAAAGTCACATCTGATTTTATGACAAAAGAAGCAGCAGTCCAATATTGGGATGGGCTAATATACGAATATAGTGGAAAATTATACTACATTCCAAGAGATGCAAAAGCTTCTTATGACTTTGGACCACACACTGTAACAAAATTAAGTGAAACTAAATATAAATTGGTTAGTAGAAATGGTGGAGGATTAGGTGGAGTTTTTGACCACATTTTTACTTTCGTAAAAGTGGATGGGAAATGGAAAATTGATAAAGTAGAGATTGACCAAATCCAGAAACCAGAAGCGTAAGCGTTTTTTTGGAAACAATGGTCTATTCCTTCTATAATAAGGAACTAATGAAACTACTAAGAATAGAGGAGAGTGACCATTGAGTACTATTTCAGGGTTAAATCAAGAAGTAAAAGAAAAGCGTAAACCTGATTTCGAGGCAGACCCGCTATTTGTCAATCGTTGGTCGCCGAGAGCATTTCGTGATAAGGAAGTCACACATGAGACGTTAATGTCTATCTTAGAAGCTGCTCGCTGGGCTCCATCTTCCATGAATCTCCAGCCGTGGAGATTCATCGTGGCTCGCACGCAGGAGGATCGAGAAAAATTTCGATCCTTTGTAATGGAAGGAAACCAAGGATGGTCCAGCAAAGCACCGGTTTTGGTTTTAATTCTTTCCGAAACAGAACGAGACGGTAATAAGATTGGGACACATGCGTTTGATACTGGAACTGCTTGGGGTTTCTTATCTTTACAAGCTTTTCAAAAAGGATTAATTACCCATGCAATGGGCGGTATCTACAAAGATAAAGCAAAAGAAGTGTTAAATATCCCTGAACAATTCGAAGTGCAAGCACTTGTAGCATTGGGCTATCAAGGAGATAAAGCTAGCCTTCCGGAACAGCTTCAAGGAAGAGAAGAACCGAGTGTGAGACGACCAATTGTGGAGTCAACATTTGAAGGTAGCTTTGGGAAAATGATTTAAGAGAAGGAAGCCACAGTCTGAGGACTGTGGTTTTTTGTAATGGGATCAGGGTGTTAAGAGGTGGTTGGCTGCCAAATAAATGGGCAGGGAACTTTCCATAATCGCGGTCGGAGTCACTAAAAACACTAACTAGTCCCTCCTGCACCTCACAACACATTCCCAATTTCACGCTCTACATGCTATAATACCTTTGTGGATTTATGTGGTATTTATAATACATGTAGAGAGGCGTGAGAGAATTGCTAGCTCAAAAACGACAAGAGCTCATCCTGGACCGACTTTTTCGAGATGAAGCGGTAAAGGTTGCCAATCTTGTGGAGGAATTTGGAGTTTCGGATGAAACGATACGGCGAGATTTGGAGTTGTTAGAATCCAAGCAGCTCCTCAAGCGAGTTCATGGTGGTGCAGTCATGACAGAAAAGGACGAAAAGCGAAACACAGAGGAGAAGTCCTTTCATACAAGAGAGCTTTTACATAAAGAAGAAAAACAACTGCTAGCGCAGCGTGCATTGGACTTTGTGAAGGAAGGGCAGTCGATTGCGTTAGATGTAAGCACGACAAACACAGAATTAGCACGAGCATTAAAAACTCGGTTTCAGCGTTTGACCATTGTCACGAATTCTCTTCCGATTGCCTTTGAGCTTTCCGAAATGCCACAATATACGATTATTTTAACGGGAGGTATTATGCGGAATGAGGAGCTTTGTGTCGTTGGAGAAATGACGGAAACCTTTATTTCACAATTTCACATAGACACGTTATTTTTGAGTGCTAGTGGAATCTCCCTTCATTCTGGCATAACGGATTACGGGGTAAGGGAATGGAATGTAAAAAAGAAAATGCTAGAGGCTAGTAAGGAATGTTATATTGTAGCAGATAGTAGTAAATTCGATGCGGCCTCTCTATTACACGTGTGTACTTTACAGGATGTGAAGGGGATTATTACGGATCCTAACCTATCATCCGAAATCAAACAAAAATATACTAGTGCAGGAATATCGATCTATCAGTAAGCACCTCAGCGAGAGGGCTTATTTTTTTTAACTCTATTTTTGTGAAGTTGTGGTTTATTTTAATAAATCACAAATAAAACCACATTTTTACACATAATTAAAACTCTATTTACATTAACTACATATTCGTTCTTTATACTGAAGCTAGGAAGAGGGAGGAAGGAGGATACATATTTGGAAACGGTGGTTGCGAAGTCTAGAAAAAAAGTGAAAGTAAAAAGTAATCCAATTCGAAGAGTTTTTCGTACTTTAACGCCTTGGTTATTTCTAACCCCTGCCATGATTCCGTTAACCTTATTTTGGTTTTATCCGATGTTGAATTCGTTTCTTATTAGTCTCACAGACTGGGACTATATCAGTCCGACCTACAATATTGTCTGGCTGGACAATTATATGAATCTCATTCGTGATCCAATCTTTCATGAGGTGCTCTGGAATACACTTTACTTCACCCTAGGTACAGTCATTCCGACGATAGTAGGTGGCTTGTTACTAGCTTTGCTGGTGTTAAAGAATCAGCAAGGGATGGGAATGTTCCGCACTATCTTATTCTCACCTTGGGTTACACCGACAGTTGCGGTTGCTATTGTTTGGTCGTGGATTTTTGAGCCTGAGACAGGGATTGCTAATTGGGTGCTTTCCTTTTTTGGTTTGCCAGGCTTAGAGTGGACAGGTAGTTCTACTTGGGCAATGCCTGCGGTTATTATTGTGACCGTATGGAAGGGACTTGGTTGGGCGATGATATTTTACTTGAATGCGTTGAAAAGAATTCCAACGGATCTTTTTGAAGCAGCATCAATTGACGGAGCTGGAGGTTTTCAAAAGTTTTTTAGAGTGACGGTACCACTTGTATCTCCAACTACGTTTTTCTTATCCATCATTAGTACGGTTCAAGCTTTAGAAGCGTATGATCAAATTCAAGTGATGACGCAGGGTGGTCCTGCGGGAAGTACTCGAACGCTGCTCTATTTATTTTATCAAGCAGCCTTTGAGGAGTTTAATATGGGGAAAGCAACAGCTGTTGCTACGGTCATTATACTGATTACTTCCATTCTTTCTATTATTCAATTTGGACTGTCTCGAAAATGGGTGCATTACCAATAGGAGGTCGACGATGAATGCAAAAGCTTGGTGGACTGGGTCCATCACAATTGGAAAGTATTTGTTGTTAACGTTTTTAAGCTTTTTAATGTTTTTTCCATTCCTGTGGATGATCAGTAGTGCGTTAAAGACGAAGGATGAAATTTGGCAATTTCCGCCGTCTTTGCTTCCTGAAAATCCACAATGGCACAACTTCCTTGATGCATGGAATGTGGCCCCTTTTGGATTATATATGTTCAATAGTGTGTTCACAGCAGCTGTTATTGTGTTATTACAAATAATTTCAGGTGCTATGATGGCTTACGCTTTTACTCAGTTTCAGTTTCGAGGAAGAAACATATTGTTTGCACTTATACTTGGGTCTTACATGCTGCCAGTAGCAGCGACCTATGTGCCGAGTTACGTATTGTTAGGGAAGTTTCAGCTCCTAGATACATACACGGGGATTATCGTATCCAATGCGGTGAGTGTTTTTGGTATATTCCTCCTGCGGCAAGCGTTTCTGCAAGTGCCAAAGGAATTAATTGAAGCGGCAAAGCTCGATGGTAGCAGTCACTGGCAAATTCTATGGAAGATGTTATTCCCCCTAACACTTCCTACCTTTGCCACATTTGGGCTAATTAGCTTTGTTCAAATGTATAACAATTATCTATGGCCATCGCTCATTATCAAAAGCGAGGAAAAAATGCTGATTACCCAAGGTATTCAGAAGTTTTTCATGCAAGAGGGTGGCTATGGCATGCAGTGGCCTTTGATTATGGCTGCTAGTAGCTTTGTCGTATTTCCATTACTGATTCTATTTGTTTTTGCACAAAAGTCTTTTGTATCAGGTATCAATGATCAAGGAATAAAAGGATAAATTGGAGGAGGATGAAATAATGAAGAAAATTGGATTTATTATCGTGACGTTATCCATGTTATTACTTGTGGTAGTAGGCTGTTCCAGTAAAGAAGGGGAAGCTAGCACTTCTAAGGATGAAACAGAAACATCAGCTTCCAATGAACCAGTGGAAATTGAATTCTGGTATGGGCAAGGTGGAACGTTGGCGGAGACCATTGAGCGTTTTATTACAGAATTTAATGACAGTCAAGATAAGGTGAAAGTGACAGGTGTAGCCCAAGGAAATTATGATGAAACGTATCAAAAGCTTCAAGCTGGTATTGCTGCGAAACAAGTACCAGCAGCTGTTTTATTAGAAAATGATGCAACGAGAAGTTTAATTAGTAAACAAGCGATAGAGCCTATGGATCGTTACATCGAGAAGCAAGCGGATTTTCAGCCAGAAGATTTTGTGGAATCCTTCTATAACCAAGGAACGGTAGATGGTACACAATATGCATTACCGCTGTATGGAACGACACAAGTTCTGTACTACCGTAACGATGTGATGGAAGAATTAGGTTTATCGACAGATGATTTAAAAACATGGGAATCTCTTGGTGAAGCAGCAGCAAAAATTAAAGAGGAGAAAGGGATGAAAGGCTGGATGCCAATGTGGGGATCTGGAAACTTAATTGATGCTGCTTATAGTAATGGTGGACAAATAATAAGCGAGGATGGAAAAGAAGTATTGATTGATTCACCTGAATGGGTGGAAGCCTGGGAATTCTTCCGTAAAGCCATCCATGAGGATAAAACAATGGGAATTAATCATGGAGGGCAAGGCTGGGAGTATTGGTACAAAACGATTGATGAAGTGATGCAAGGTAAAGCATTTGGTTACACGGGATCTAGTGGAGACCAAGGGGATCTTGATTTCAGTATTGTGTCAGCTGCACCACAGCCTGGCTGGGAAGGGCATGATGCAGCACCTGCAGCAGGTGCATTATTAGGGGCAATTCCTAGCTCTGCTTCTGATGAACAAAAAGCAGCAGCTTTTGAATTCTTATCCTTCTTCACAAGTGCTGAAAAAACAGCCGACTGGTCGATGAGCACAGGTTATATTGCCGTTCGTAAATCAGCGAAAGATGTAGAGGAATTTAAAGCGTATGCAGAAGAAAATCCACAAATTCTTGTGCCATTAGAACAAGCGCAATCGGCTACTCCACCATTCGTTGACCCTACGGGTGGAAAGATTTTAGATGCACTTTCGATAGCGGCAGACAAAGTAGAAATTGAAGGAGTATCGGCTGAAAAAGCGTTGCAAGAAGCGAAAAAAACGGCACAAAGTGCGTTGGATGCCGTCCAATAATAGACAACTAATATCCTCTATACGCGGAGAATCTGTATAGAGGATTCCTTTAAAGAGAAAGGAGTAGTTTTACATGATAATAGAAAAAGGAAAAACGTGCACGGTGAATCAACCACACGTATCACAAGCGTTTTCCTTACATAAAACGTCAGAAGCGTTGCGAATCTCTCTTTCCTTTTCAGAAAAGACGTGGGCATTCCTCCTGCTCTGGGATTCGAACCATCAACTTCGTTGGCAATATGTCTATACACAGGAGGAAAAGAGCAAAGAAGTTATTATTGCTGTAGATCCAGCCTTTAGCTCATTTTCTGCTGTATCGGGGGCCATCCCAAAAGGAGAATGGAAATTGGAAATGTTTTGTCCGACATACTCATCTGCCCCTGTCTTGTCTTTTACGCTCGAAAGGCTTTCTTTACAAGCGTTAAATAGAAACGATAAAAAGAATTGGGCGATAGGTAGCGAGGGTGGATTTCGTTTAGAGGAATATCAACCGAATACGTGGCTTAAAAAAGGCAAGCGGTGGTACAAAGGGGATTTTCATACACATACCAATGAGTCAGATGGAAAAATGACACCATTTAGAAATATGGAGCAAGCGAAAAAAATGGGACTCGATTTCTTTGTAGCGACCGATCACAATGTCATTCCAACAATGCGTATAAAGGACCCAGATCTTTTGGTTATACCAGGGGTGGAAATTACATCATCCAAAGGACACTTCAATGCCTTAGGGATCCAGCAATGGGTAGATTGGCGACCAAGCTGTGAAGACGGTGGAATGGAATCCGAGGCTGGGATGAACCGACTCCTACAAGATGTGCAACAGGCGGGGGGACTTCGTTCGATAAACCACCCTATGCTTAACCCGTGGCATTGGACATTTGAAGAAACAGCTTTGTCTGAGGTTGATACGATTGAAATTTGGAATGATCCGACTTTCTCTGACAATGTGCAAGCGACAGAGCAGGCCTTAATCCTCTGGAACACTTTATGTAACGACGGTTATCGCCTAACAGGAATCGGTGGTTCAGATTCTCACCTTCTCCCAGAGGAAAGCTATGAGGAAGGTGGCCCGCCTTCGTTAATTGGTGATCCTTGTACCTATGTGTATGCAGAGGATCTATCAGCGAATTCTATATTAACGTCTGTCGCTGAAGGTAAGGTTTATGTATCAAGAGGTCCAGTTATTGACATGGAAATGTTAGCCGATGGGGAAGAAGTACATCTTGGCTCGACAGTAAAAGCGGACCGGGTGGAATTTTCCTTAACGGTTTCGAACAGTCCAGGGTCGGTCATCATTGAATGGATCATCAATGGGGAGATAGTCCAAACTACTAAACTAATAGAAAATCAGCGTATCATGGAAACGTTTGATTTAACCGGTTCTGATTTTGCATGGATTCGATTTCAAATGAGACAGGAGGATGGAAAACTTTTAGCCTTTTCTAATCCTATTTATAAAGGTACAAAAACTCCCTCCATCCATAATTGGAGGAATTTGCTACAGAAAGCAGGTTTATAGGCATTGACATCTATTAAGGCGATTCTCTTTGATAAAGATGGAACATTAATGAATTTTCATAGTGTATGGGTGAAGGCCATGCACGAATTGTTGGAGAATATGGTTGGTAATAATCCAGATAGAACGACTATCCTTCATCAATTAGCAGATTCAATCGGTTTACACGGAAGCCAAGTAGCTGGGGATGGCATTCTTGCCGGCGGAACCATGGAAGACGTATCCGAAGCGCTTTTTCATATCCTTCAACGTCAATCTTCCATGATGGAAACAGTGGAAGAGTTTAAAGCAAATGTCTCAAACAAAATGGTGGAGCTCACCAAAAAGTATGTGACAGACATTCATCCGACTAGCGACAACCTGTCTTTTCTTTTAGAGCAGCTGAAGGAAAAAGGAATTACGATGGGGATTGCGACGGCAGATGACTATGAAACGACCCATATTTGTCTAGAATACTTACAAATAAAAAAGTACTTTGAATTTGTCGTAACTGCCGATCGCTTTCCTCATAAAAAGCCACACCCGAGTGTCGTACACGCATTTTGTGAACACTACAATTTACATCCAAATGAAGTGGCGGTTATTGGAGATACCGTAGTAGACTTGAGTTTAGCTAAGAATGCTGGAGCGGGCTTAGCGATTGGTGTGCTATCGGGAACGAGTAATCGAAGGCAGCTTGAACCACTTGCGGATTATATCCTGCCGACAGTGGCGGATTTGTTAACCGAGCAAAAAGAATTTATATGGAATGATACTTCCAAATCCTTGGTGTGAAAGCTTTGGATTGTCCCTGCAAATAAGAAACTAGCTTCCTTGTCTTGGAAGCTAGTTTTTTATTTTGTATGTCACCTTTTGTAAAACTATGAAATAATGAAGGGGAATAAGATAACTTTTCTTTACAATCAAATACTTGTGTAGCCGATGCATATGGATTTACTAAGCAATTAACGAATGAGAATAAGAATTCAGTTTACGCTAAAAGCTTTATTTTTCACTTTACACGTCGTATTCTAAATATGATTTTATGTACAATCCTTATAATATCCCTAATAGCTGCAGGAAATAGTCTAAAAAGGATATTAAACCTATTGTATGTTATGTATTTTATATGATTTAGGAAGGAAGGTTTGAGCATGTTCAAAATTGCTGTGGCTGGAACGGGTTATGTTGGGTTAGTGGCTGGTGTTTGTTTTGCGGAAGTCGGTCATCACGTGACGTGTGTAGATATGGATGAACGTAAAGTCAACACGATGAAAGCCGGTGTTTCCCCTATCTATGAAACGGGTCTGGAAGAGTTGATGCAGAAAAATGATAAGCTTGGGAGAATTCATTATACGACAGATTATCGAA
The DNA here is from genome assembly GCF_007301515.1 of Radiobacillus deserti. Lineage (GTDB taxonomy): Bacteria > Bacillota > Bacilli > Bacillales > Amphibacillaceae > Radiobacillus > Radiobacillus deserti. Next base: position 2,912,251 of record NZ_CP041666.1, on the reverse strand, counting down.
CTGCATATCGGGATGCTGATGCTATCTTTATAGGGGTAGGTACACCGGAACAACCGGACGGGTCTGCAGATCTTTCCTATATTGCAACGGTTGCTAGACAAATTGCTGAGTCTGTAGAAAAAGACTGCTTAGTTGTTGTGAAATCTACCGTTCCAGTTGGGACAAATGACAAAGTAGAACAGTTCATTCAAGACTTTTTAATTCATGATGTTAAGATAGAAGTGGCATCCAACCCTGAGTTTTTAGCTCAAGGTTCTGCTGTGTATGATACGTTACATGCGGAAAGAATTATTATCGGAACAGAAAGCAAATGGGCAGAGGAAATATTGACTCAAATTTATGAGCCCTTCCACTTACCGATTGTTTCTGTCAATAGGAGATCAGCAGAAATGATTAAGTATGCCTCCAACGATTTTCTTGCCCTGAAAATTTCGTATATGAACGATATAGCTAATCTTTGTGAGTTGGTCGGTGCAGATATACAAGACGTAGCGAAAGGGATGAGCTATGACGAACGAATTGGAAGTAAGTTTTTAAATGCGGGTATCGGCTTTGGTGGCTCATGCTTTCCGAAGGACACCAAAGCATTGGACTATATGGCTCGACAACATGGCTATGAGCTCAAAACAGTGAAAGCTGCTATTGATGTCAATAAAGAACAAAAGACATTGCTTTATAAAAAAGCTAGTAGCCGACTAATCACATTCCACGGGCTTAAAGTAGCAGTGCTTGGGTTGACTTTTAAACCAGGAACGGATGATTTAAGGGAATCAGCCTCCCTCGAAAATGTGCCATTATTATTAGATCAAGGTGCGGAAATTTTTGCCTATGACCCTGTCGGAGCAGAGAACTTTTCAAAGGTTTTTCCAGAAGGTAAGAATCGGAAAGGAACGATTATATATGTTTCCGACATAGAGCAGGCATTAGATGGGGCTAACGTCTGTTTTATTTTTACAGAATGGGGAGAAATAAAAGCGGTGACGCCTGAAAGGTATATGCAGCTGATGAAAACTCCATTAGTATATGATGGAAGAAATATCTATTCGATCAAAGATATGCAGGAAGCGGGAGTGGAATATCACTCTATTGGAAGAAAGCCTACGATTAGAGAAGGGCTTAAGGAGACGAAGACGCTTGAATTACAAAACACTTGATACAAGTAAAACGTATTTAGTAACTGGAGCGGCGGGATTTATAGGATTCTATTTATCTAAGCGGTTATTAGAACAAGGATATCGCGTAGTTGGGGTAGATAACCTAAACAATTATTATGATGTTACTCTAAAGTATAGTCGTTTACATCAGCTGGAATCCTATCCTTCGTTTATTTTTATCCAGAAAGATATATCCGACAAAAGTGCAGTCATGGATGTGTTTGAAGCATATAAGCCTAATATTGTGGCCAACTTAGCAGCTCAGGCAGGTGTTCGTTATTCCATCGAAAACCCGGACGCCTATATACAAAGTAATATCATTGGCTTTTATCATATTCTAGAAGCATGTAGACATTATCCTGTAGATCATCTAGTGTACGCATCCTCGAGCTCTGTATATGGATCGAATGAAAAAGTGCCGTTTGAAGAGACGGATTTTGTAGATCATCCTGTCTCTCTTTATGCATCTACCAAAAAATCAAATGAATTAATGGCACATACGTATAGTCACCTTTATAAGATTCCAGCTACAGGCCTCCGGTTTTTCACTGTCTATGGTCCGATGGGGCGACCAGATATGGCTTACTTCGGATTTACCGATAAGTATTTTGCTGGTGAACCAATTCAAATATATAACAATGGCGATTTCGAGAACGACCTTTATCGTGACTTTACCTATATCGAGGACATTGTGGAAGGGATAGAACGACTGTTACTTCACACGCCAACTGGTGAGGTACAACATAAAGTATTTAACATTGGTAATAACACACCTGTGAAACTAATGGAATTTATTGAAGCATTAGAAAAAGCTTTAAGTCATGCACTCGGTAAAGCCGTGACCTTTGAGAAAGTGTTTGAACCGATAAAACCTGGTGATGTGCCAGCGACGTATGCATCTACAGATGAGTTACAGAAAGCGGTTGGGTTTAAGCCGAAAACTTCCATTGAAGATGGGTTACAGAAGTTTGCGGAATGGTATGTGGATTATTATGAATTGAATTGAGACACTCATTGCATGCAAATGTACACCTTATTGGTGTACATTTTTTATAGAGGAACTATATCCTTTTCATTAAAGGATGGAGAATTCATCTAACGCTTATAGACAAATATTCTAACTTCCTATTATGATAAAAATACTAATCCGAATTGAAAGGGGACCAAAGTAGTGACCCAAGTAGGTCGAAATGATTCTTGTCCTTGTAGTAGTGGTAAAAAGTATAAGAAGTGTTGTATGAATAAGGTAATACCATTGGACTCTTTGATGGAAAAGGAATTGGAACAACTTAAAGAAGAGTTGTATAACTGGAGTTCCAATTATTATGAAGTAGAACAGGTGTTGGATGGGTATTTTGCTAATCAAGATATTGACGAGGAAACGTTAGATTTTTTAACTTTAATCATTGTTTCCTGGGTGATTTTTTCTGTGACTGTTACATCAGGGAAAACAATGGTTGAAGAATTTGTCGAAGAAAAGAAGAGTCGGGCTTCACACCGGAGTTCCGTATTAGCACTACTAGAACAATGGAAGAATACTGCTCCTAGTTTTGCTTCCGTGGTATCCATCAAAATAGGGGAATGGATAGAAATAGAAGATGTGTTTTCCTCTAAACAATCAAAGATTATTTGGGAAGAAGGAGATGAAATACTCAATGTTGGCAGCCTTCTGATAGGGCACCTTCTTCCGTTCGGTACCTTTGAATCTTATTTTCCGTTCTACGTGGAAATTACAGATGATAATGAATCCCAATCTATTATTTCCTTACTTCATGAGCTGTTTAAAAAGAGTGATAAAAAAGATAGTACAGAATTTGTAAGAGAATTATATCCCGATTTACTTATGGAGTTAGTTGTAGGTACTAAGCAATCCTTGACCGACTTTATTGAATGGGACAAGCCATCTTACCAAGAAGTTATGGAATTGTTTCTACAAAAAAATGTAGGGCTTATCTCTGGGAATGAGCAATTTATAGAAAATGTGATTGTTCTATGGAGCATTTTTTGTGAAAAGGAGAAGCCTATCATTCGAAAAGTGGAAGTATATGCTTCTATGCTTCATTACTTCATGGTTCTTATACACGATGAATATGTTACCCAGAAAGAGATTGCTGAAAAATACGGTGTAAGTGTTCATGCAATGGTACGTGCACTTGATAAATGGGACAATGTTCTTCGAGAGGAAATTCCTGCTTTTTTAGCGGGAGAGTCAGTTGATGGGGAGAACGCAATGCTAGAGGGGAAAGACATATCACCTGCGGAGCAAGCTGAAAAACAAATTCACTCTAAAAAGAAGAACAAGAAAGAATTAAAACAAACAGCTGCTGACCTTATCATGCAAGCGTATGGCGCCTCTCCCAAACAACAATTGAAACTTATTAAACAAGCATTAGAACTTGATGAAGACTTTGCAGATGCATACACTATGCTGGGTGATTCTCAGACAGATCCTCACAAGGCACTCTACTACTATGAGCAGGGAATCGAAGCGGGAAAGAGAGCACTCGGGGAAGCATTCTTTAAAAATGCAGAAAACCTTAAGGATATGTGGCTCCATTTTGAAGCACGACCCTTTTTACGTGCTAAGTTTAACTACGGACAGGTACTTTTTAGTCTTGGACGAGTTAAAGAAGCGGTGGCAAATTGGTGGGAAATCCTGTCTATGAACGAGATGGATAATCAAGGGGTAAGGTATGTGCTGTTCCAAGCATTAATCGTTAATGGTGAATCATTAGAAGCAAAAAACTTAATTTTAAAGTATGAGGAAGAAGAAACAATGGAAGGCGCATATAATCTTGTTTTGGTGGAAATTTTGATGCGTAGTGACCGACAAAAAATAGATGAGTTACTCTCAATTGCAAAAAAAGTGAATCCTTATGTTTTGGACTACCTTACAAAGAAAAAGAAACTTCCAAATAAAATACCAACGGCGTATAGGTTTGGTAGTGAAGAACAAGCAATGATTTACGTTGCGGAGTTTGGATACTTATGGGATGCAATCCCTGATACTATAAGGAAACGATTCATTCTATCCTATTCTTAAACACTGCGTTAAAAGGAGGTCAAATCATGAACATCCTTATCACTGAATTCATTTGGCCAGACGGCATCCAGATACTGGAGTCATACGGAACGGTACGCTATGATCCTGATCTTTGGAACAACTATGATTCCATGCTGGAACAGCTTGAACGTGTGGATGCATTAATTATAAGAAATCAAACGAAAGTAGATACCACGTTACTGAAATACGCTCCACACCTTAAAGTGATTGGAAGACTTGGAGTAGGACTAGATAACATTGATGTAGAAGCGGTAAAAAATCATGATGCTACGATTGTCTACGCGAAAAATGCCAATGCAAATTCGGTAGCGGAGTACGTGTTTGCGGCTATGTTTGATGCTTCGAGAAGGCTGCACGAGGCAAATGAAGATGTTCAACTAGCACAGTGGAATCGTAAACGCTTTACCGGTAGTGAGCTTGCGGGGAAAACGGTAGGATTAATCGGCCTTGGCGAAATTTCTAAGCGGGTTGCAGTTCGTGCGAATACCTTTGGTATGAGAACGCTAGGGTATTCTCCCTCGGCATCCACGTATGATTTTTCAACCGAGCTTGGTGTAGCGATTGCTAGCTTAGATCAAGTATTGGAAGAGTCAGATTTCGTATCGATTCATATACCTCTTACCCAAAAGACGAAACATTTTATGTCTAGCGAGCAGCTACATAAAATGAAGAAAAGTGCTTATCTAATTAATACGTCACGTGGTGGAATTGTAGACGAAATGGCTTTATTAGACGTTGTCAAAACTCAACAAATCGCAGGCGCATATGTAGACGTTTTAGAACAAGAACCAGTTCAGGAGAGGAATCCATTACTACATCAGCCAAATATTAGGATAACCCCTCATATTGCAGGATTAACGGAAGAATCCCAGCTTCGAACATCCATCTTAGTGGCAAATGAAGTAGGAAAGGTTTTACAAGGAAAGCCTTCCGCCTGTTGCGTGTAAGGAGCTCCCTTCAGTGGAGCTCCTATCTCGTTATTGTACAAGCATCTTTGTAAACTTATAGGATCGAAATAGTTGTCTTTCCAATATGTAGGAAGACTCTTTCATTTCGAGAGTTTGTCCATCCTTAAAGACAATAGTAGTCAAGTATTCCTTGTTGTTTCTCTGTTTGGAAATCTTCTGAACAAATGAGACGTGATGATAAAAAATCCATGAACATTTATCCGATTTTGGGGATTTACTTGGGAAGGTGATGATTTCTTTAGCTTCGTCGAGTAATATTGGAACCTTATGACTGAAACCAGTTCGTTTTAGTATAGCCTTTCGTCTGCCAGTAAGGGTGGACCAACCCTGAATACAAGCATGCTCAATGAGCTCAAGCGGAGTTTTCTCAATGTAAATCATTTTTCCACCTGTTTCGATGGCGAGTGTTCGATACTCCGTGTGGAATTTTGGGACTAGGGCCATGGTCATTTCTGTAATTTCATAATTAGACAAAATATTGTCCATCATCATTTCTCCTTTTATATGAAATTTTAAAAACAAACAGAGCTAAGAAATCTTATTCGGAATGAAGGGATGGATTGCACGGAACGGTGGAATTTTCTAAATCGTGCTGAAGAATGAATAAGAGGTGAAATAATTTCAATTTAAATTCCTTTTATGGATATAAATGTAAATTACTAATTCTTCCATATCATACTACAAAAACTCACAGAAATCTAGGTGATATAGTAAAAAAATGTAAGTTTGTTTTTAGGTTGATAGACTGCACGCTTACCTCGCATGAGCCATAGGTTAGAGTCTTGTCATCTGTCTTACAACCGAGCCGTGCATTCTTTCTTATTGTCTCTAGTATTCATTCATTGTCTTTCCTTCTTTCCTTTGTTACCCTTGATATAGAAAAAATATTATTCCTATAGTGCGTGTATAGGGAGTCGGGAGGTTAAACATGTCAAAAGAAAAGAATGTACTTCAAACCCTTACTTCCTTTACTTCTCTTCAGCAAGTCTCATCTTCTCTTCTTAAAAGTATCGCAGAAGTATTCGATGTGAATACTGTGTATCTTGCGCAGAGAGAGCCGAATCAAATGAATGTACTAGATGCTTATAATTTACGGGAAGATATTGTTCAAAAAGGGATGCTTGTTCCATACAAGGAATCTTATGGTCAGTTCGTCATGGAAGACGGAGATATGGAATTTACTTCTTTAGATTTAACCTCTGATGAAAGAACAATGCATATCGAAATTGGAAAAAAGCTTGGTTTGAAAACGTTTGTAGGTGCCGGACTATTTGACCGAGAAGGTAACCCTTTTGGGACATTATGTTTAGTAGATACCGTCGTGAAAGATTTAGGAGATCAAGAGATTTCTCTATTTAAACATATTGCAGGACTATTAAGCTATCTCATAAGCTTGGATCAAGCGAATGAACGAATTGAATTGTTATCCACGCCAGTTGTACCCATTTTTAATGGCATTGTAGTACTGCCTCTTATTGGAATTTTCGATGAACACCGAATTGATTCTCTCACCAACAAGATTCTCCAATATTGTTTTGAGCATAACGTTGATTATTTTCTCCTTGATCTATCTGGTATCAGTAATGTGGAAAAAGGACTTTTTGTACGGCTTCGTACCATTCTAGATTCGTTCCTATTAATGGGTGTTACTCCTGTTTTGACTGGAATTAGACCTGACATGGCTTTATCTCCAACATTTTTTCATGAAGGCTTCTCAAGGGTAATGACAAAGCCTAGTGTTGAATTAGCATTACAAGAATTAGGGTTTGTTTTAGAAAAATAGCGCTTGCTTTTTCTCTAACCAGCTTTTAAAATAGCATAAGACTATAAAGCGAGGAGGAAGAAGGATGCTTGCAAAGGGTGTTGAAACGATTCAAGCTCCTTCTTTCTTTTGTTAGAACTAAAGGATTCTATCCTTTAGTTCTTTTTTTATGCTTTTAATAGAAAAGGGAGGCCATTTTATGTACAAACGGGTTATGTTGAAATTAAGTGGTGGGGCTTTAGGTGATGAGACAGATAGTTTTTCTCATGAAAAACTCGAACATATTGCACAAGAGGTGATTGAGCTTGTGGATAAAGGGATAGAAATTTCTATCGTTGTTGGAGGAGGGAATATCTTTCGCGGGAATCTAGCGGTGGAATGGGGAATTGATCGTGTCGAAGCAGACAATATCGGCACGATGGGAACCATTATTAATAGTTTGATGCTTCGTGGGGTGTTAAAAAGCAAAACAGATCGCGACGTTCGAGTTATGACTTCCATTCCGGTTACAGCTGTCGCAGAACCATACATTCGATTACGAGCGATGCATCACTTGGAAAAAGGGTATATTGTGATCTTTGGTGGTGGAAATGGCCAACCCTTTGTCACGACGGATTATCCGAGTGTGCAACGAGCAGTCGAAATGAACTGTGATGCAATCTTCGTTGCAAAGCAAGGGGTTGACGGAGTATATACTATGGATCCAAAAAAAGATCCTAGTGCTAAAAAATATGAAAAACTTAACTATAACGATATCGTAACCCAAAACATAAAAGTCATGGACCAGTCCGCCTTACTCCTAGCAAGAGACTACGAGCTTCCTGTTCATCTATTTGACTTTGATGAGATTGGGGCTATGCGTAAAATATGTGAAGAAAAATCGATAGGAACGATAGTTTATAAGGGGGAAACAAAGTTAGTATGAGGAAGCTGGGAAATCTAGAATGAATGCAACTCCGCTTTCCGCGCAGCGTTGGACTAGCAGTCATCCAATATGTAGGAACAAAAGTCGAACCTTTATTCGTAATTGTTTTAAAAATAAAGGTTCGGCATTTGCTAGTATTATACTTTTGTCCCACACTCTTTTCTAACTAAACAGCTTTTTCAATTTAGGCTTTGCACGTCTGCCCCAGTTTTTTACAGCATCTATGCTGACGTTTTGTTCACAGGCAATTTCTTTTATGGATTTATCTTGGAGGATATGCAAGTAAAACCAGTTCCATTGTACCGGGGTTAATGATCTTCTTATTTCTCTGATTAAGTATGGATCAAATTCGAGCTCTACTTCCTTTACTAGTGAATCTCCTTTCATAATCGCTTTAAAGTATTGTTCCTTTTCCATTTTTCTATGCTGTTGCTTCATTAATCCGATTAAAGCTTTTTCGATTAAAAAGTACGCGTAACTAGAGAATTTCCCACGTTTTGGATTATAGGATTGACTAGCCTTCCACAAAGCGATGATACCCTCTTGATAGAATTCTCCGTCCGTATCGCGGATTCCTAGCTTATGAATTAAGTAATACACCATATTTTCATAGTCTTCTAAAACGTGCCTAAACTCTATTTCTCTCATAATAGCCTCTTTCTATAAAGGCGCCTTTATATGTAATTCCGCGGTAAAGATAGGGTAATAGAAAAATAGAGCGAAGGCATGTAATGAAAAATTAATTTTCTCTAGCAATAATTCAAGTAGTTAAGCCAGTATTCTCAAATTTTCAAATGCTAAATAATATAAGGTATAGAAGAAACATGAAAAATCTATGAAATGTGACGTCCGTCAATCGTTCTATGACGAAAAACTGTAATAGAACTAGAAAAATCGTTTGACAATTCCAGAGAGAAATAGCAAAGAAACCCTATTGTTTGACATACTTCCAATATTTTTTTACCATTACACCTAAAATGTGAAAAAACTAGACGTTTTTCACATCTCGGATTCTGCCTGTTTTCCTTGTCCAATAATGTTTTTTTGGATATAATGTCTGAGTGACATTCAAGAAATCGGCATATAGATAAAAAGGGTAGAATGACATTCTTTCTATCCTTTTTTGTTCATAAAAGGTCAGTGTAAATGGGAATGGCGGACATCAAGGTAAAAAGATTAGTAGATTTTATGGTAAAAGGGGATGAGGCTAGTTCTTGGAATTTGATTTCCCAATTGGATATGGACAAGAACAGCATCTCCTATTCTGAAGATGTCCTTGCAAAGGTAATGCTTCTCGTCGGAGAGCTTTGGGAAATGAACGAATTGACGGTGCAGATGAGCATGTGGCCTCAAATTTGTGCAGTCTTTTGATGGCGCGGATTGAAATGGAATGTCAAAATGATTCCTTATCCGATAACCAGGGAAAGTCATGTTGTTTTGTGTGGAAGGGGAAGAGAGTACTCCCTTAGGATGAAGATGGTATCCAATGTATTTAAAAAAATGGCTGGGATACCCGGTTCTTGGGGGCTAATTTACCCATACATGCCGCAATTATCTATGCTGAAAAATGGAGACCGGATGTTATTGGTGTGTCATGATCCACCATTTATAATCTCTCCGTATTAATTGAGTACCTAAATGAGTTAAGTCAATTGGACTACAACCCGGAAATTTTAGTAGGAGGGAGAATCACAACTTTGTATTCCTTGGAAAGCTATTGTCCTGAACGTGTTACGATTGTGAAAGATCTATATAGGCTTGAATCTTTGATTCAAGAAAATAAGTTGTGTACTAACATACATGCAGTTAGCTCATAAAACGATTAAATTTATCCCATTCCCTTTTTTTGTTATCGATGAAGAATTTCAGATACTGGAAGTTTCTGAAAAATCGATGGAGCAATTCCCAACTGTTCATAGCTTTTTAGACTTAGTCGATCTAAGTAGCCGTAAAAAGGCAGAGCGTTTTATGAATCCTGTGGTATCGAGGAACAAAGTGGAGCTCAACTTAATTACAAAACACCAGTCGTTATTACTTTTTGATGTTTATACACAATGGGAGAATCAAGAAAGATTGTTTGTTTTTTGTGTGGAAAAGCAAGAGAGCATTCAAGCAATTCGGTCCATCATTCATAAGCTTGAAAAACAACTGGAAAACGATGATTTAAGTCTTCAAGAGAAACAAGAACAATTAGAAATGACAATCCGCAATATGCAACAGGTTGTGATTCATCACGATAACCTTTCTAATATTGGAAAAATAGCTTCCAGTATCGCGGAAGATTTGAAGAAGCCACTAATAAGTGTGAGAGGCTTTCTTCAATTGTTAAAACCGTATCTTGTGGAATTAGGTAAGGATCATTATGCGGATATTGCACTTGATGAAATTGATCATGCGAATAATTTAATTTATCAATTCCTAGATGCCACGAATATTTCCTTGCCGCAAAAAGAGCAAGTAAATATCCAAAAGCTTCTTATGGATGTGGTAGAGAAGTCCGAAGCTGCAGCATATAGTGTGAATACTGAGATTAAATATATGAAAGAGCAAATCTTGCCGGTAATGAACATAGACCGAAAACAAATAAAGCAAGTTCTTTTAAATCTAATTCAGAACGCAATGGAATCCATAAAAGTTAGTGCGAATAAAGACAATGGAAATGTTGTCATCCGTACCGAGCTTACGGAAAAAACAATTGAGATTTCAGTACGTGACAATGGTATTGGGATGGACCGGGACACGGTAAAAAGAATTTTCACCCCATTCTATACAACTAAACGGAAAGGTACTGGAATTGGTCTAGCTTTATCCTTAAAAATCATCGAGAATCATGGTGGTCTTATTGATGTGTTTAGTGAACCAGATCAAGGTTCCACTTTCGTTGTTGTTCTGCCATTAGATGAATAGAAATAGAAATGAAAGAACGTATATGTCGTTCATTCTACCTTTGAGACATATCCCGATCTTTTATCGGGAGGATAATCAGTATTATCTAGAAACGCTTCTAACGGCTTAAAAAGTGGACAACCTAAAAGTCTTCTTGGACTACACCGAGTGGTTAAATCGTTTATTAACGAGTCGAGGAATGACCTCTGATCACATTCGAGACAACTTCATTTGGTTGAAACAGGCGCTTTAAGGTGTAGGGAAGCATTTTACCAAGCTTGCCTATCAAAAGCCATTTTATTGTTAAAATAACGCAAGGTGCGATTTAAATACAAACATGAAGGATAGACCTTTACACCATGAAAACACTGTTTCAATATGGTCTAGATCAGTGAAAAAGGGGTAAAAGAAAAGTGTTAAATATTTCTGATAAACAATTAATTGAAGCTTACTATAGTGCATTAGAATTAGCGCTGGAGGATGATTTTATCGCGCTATTAGAGGAAGAAATTGAGAAGCGAAACCTTTCAATTAAGATTAAGAAGAAGAGCGTGAATTAAGTATAAAGCGCGTAAGATAGAAAGAGGACAGAAGGTATGTTTAGATACCATCTGTCCTTTTGTTATAAATCGTGAGGAGCTTTCTGGGCATCTTTTGTAGATACTCCTACAGGTACAAGTTATTTCTCCTAATCAGAGAACTCCATTATTAGGTCTAATGCTTGATTTACATTTTTCGCATCTTTTCGAATGGCGGCAATTAGTTTCGTATTTTCTTGAAAAGGAATTCCTGTAAAAAGGGACGTATCGGTTAGTTCAACCCCGTATAGATGCTCTGTGTCTGTTGTTTGGGTTTGGGAAAAATGTAATTTTCTTTTTTCTGCTAGTGAAACGGAACTTATTTTATCAAGGGGATAGAACATTCCCGAAGAAACATATGCTTCAAAATATTTCAAGTCCATGATATACATGTCAGGTTTTTCTGTTGCTAATTGTACAGCACTTTTTTGCTGGATGCCGATATCACTTTGAGTAGTTACTTTTAGTGGAGAGTAACTATAGATGGCATTAACCCGCTTCCAACTAGGAAACCTTTCTAAAATGTTTTCCTCTAGTGTTGTTTCCACATCCTTTTCCGTAGTTAAGCTTGAAGGGATAAAAGACCCGAAAAACATCACCTCTACATGAATACGGGGAAGACTTGCCAACTTTTTTTGGTTCTCCTGATGGTCGATAACGGCTTGAATGCCCCAAAAAAGGATTAAAAGGAACAGAAGAACAGCGATCGAATGAAGCTTGTAGTAATAAAAGAAATGCGACAGTTTCTTTTTTATGCTCTCAGACCCTTTGGTAGGTTCGGGTTTGTACTGTTGGTGACGTTTAATAGTTTCGTAGGCACGGGTAATTGATTCCATGTCAAATTCATCATTGTTCGCTTGCCCATTTATGATTGCATTATGTTTTTTTATCCATTTTTCAAACTGATACTCGATTTCTTGCTCGGTTGCGTCCTCCGATATGCCTAACCATTTATAAGCTTGATTTAACTTCATTTCCATACTCCCCACTATTATTCTCGTTTGTAAACCATTCTATTGTGTTCATTGTAAAGTTATAGACTTCATGTATGCAAGTCCATGAGAAAAAATACAAAACTGGTAATTTGTTCAAAAAAATTTCAATGAAAGGATTGAAATATCCTACAAATCATTTTATAATGAAAATGCAACTACCATACTAGTATAATTAAAGTGTAAGATTAGTATGATTGGATGGAAGGCGAGGTGGAGGAGATTTCAACGACTGAAACGAAAAGAATTAATGGGTCAACAAGAGATTTTGTTTACGAAACCATCAAAGAAAAAATTATTAACTGGGAACTTGAACCCGGAACAAAAATCTCTGAAAAGGATATTGCGGATCAGCTAAAAGTAAGTCGAACTCCGGTGCGCGAAGCATTTTTAAAACTAGCACAAGAGGAATTGTTAGGGGTATTCCCTCAAAGTGGAACAATTGTTTCTCAAATTGATTTGGCATTAGTAGAAGAAGGACGATTTGTTCGGCAGAAGATTGAAAAGGCTATTATTGAAGAGTTTTGTTTAACATGTGATAAAGAACAACTATTCCAATTAGAAAGCAACTTAACTATGCAAGGACTTTGCTTAGAAAAAGGCTCTCATCACCATTTATTTGAGCTGGATGAAGAGTTTCACCGCATCATGTTCGAAGGGTGTAATAAACTAAGGACATGGAGAATGATTCGTCAGATGAATAGTCATTTTGATCGTCTGCGGGTACTCCGTTTAGCATCTAATTCAGATTGGGATGGAGTTGTGTCACAGCATCAGAAAATCTTTGAACATATCAGTAATAAAGATGTAGAAGCGGCAATAAAAGAAATTAGTGACCATCTCGATCTAGTGAATTATGAAAAAGATGAAATTAGGTCACGCTATCCAGGTTATTTTAAATAAATGAAGAACTATAACTGGAGTATTTTTACAAGTGGAGTAGCAGGTCGAAACTACTCCTATACTTGGCCATGGTTTGTAAGCGTTCTCAAAAAAGGTGACGAATTATTAGGAGGGAATCTAGTCTATGAGTAGCATATATAAAGAGGGGATGGCAACGACTGATAGAGCTGAAGCATATGCCTGTTGGCTACAATATAAGAAAATAGAGGATGTAAAATGGTTAGATAATTATGCTTCTTATTGCTTAAACATAGGAGTTGTGGGAACATCTGAAATTATCCATTCGGCACTGGATGAATTAAGCCTTGCTTTTCACTCCATGTTTGGAAAAAAACCGACCGTTACACCTCATGTTGATTCTGAAACCTCAATTATTATAGGAACCTATCAAGATATGATTGAAGAAGAGTTTGCGCTTGAAACGGATGTTTTTCAAAGTCTAAATGATGAAGGATACATTTTGAGAACTGTGAATCATCTAGAAAAAAACTGTGTATTACTTGTAGGGAAAACCGACAAAGGTGTGCTATATGCAACCCATCATTTATTACGTCTTATTCAAGCTAGAGAGTCACTTCATCAATTAGATATTGTTGAATATCCTAAAAATCAAATTCGAATGCTTAATCATTGGGATAACATGGATGGTAGTGTAGAGCGTGGATATTCAGGAAACTCGATATTTTATGAAAATAACAAGTTTACTACTAACTTGGAACGCATTAAAGACTATGCCAGACTGTTATCAGCTGTTGGTGTAAATTCAATCTCCATTAACAATGTGAATGTATGGGAAAAGGAAACATACTTAATTACGAGAAAATTATTACAAGATGTCACAAGTATTGCCGACATTTTTCGGGCATATGGGATTAGATTATTCCTAAGTATAAACTTTGCAAGCCCGATGGAATTGGGAGATCTATCTACTGCTGATCCGCTAGATAACAACGTGAAAAGCTGGTGGAAAGACAAAGTGAAAGAAATCTATCAATATATTCCTGATTTTGGAGGATTTATCGTAAAAGCAGATTCGGAGCATCGTCCAGGACCATTTTCATATGGCAGAGACCATGCAGATGGCGCTAACATGTTAGGTGAGGCGTTGGAGCCATTTGGTGGAGTTGTTGTTTGGAGATGTTTTGTGTACAACTGTATGCAAGACTGGCGTGACCGCTCAACGGATCGTGCTCGTGCTGCATATGATCATTTCAAACCATTAGACGGGAAATTCAAAGATAATGTGATCTTACAGGTGAAAAACGGGCCGATGGATTTCCAAGTAAGAGAGCCGGTGTCTCCAATGCTGGGAGCTATGGAAAAAACGAATCAAATTATAGAATTTCAGATTGCTCAGGAATACCTGGGTCAACAAAAGGATTTAGCGTTCCTTATTCCGATGTGGAAAGAAGTACTAGACTTTGACACATATGCCAAAGGAGAAGGCTCCACTGTAAAAAAAATTGTGGATGGTTCTTTGTATGAGTACACGTATAGTGGAATTGCTGCTGTTTCCAATATTGGGGACGATATCAATTGGACCGGAAACACACTGGCACAAGCAAACTTATTTGGGTATGGTCGCTTAACATGGAATCCTAATTTATCATCCGAGGAAATCGCCAAGGAATGGGTTCAAGTAACGTTCGGAAATGATCCAATAGTCGTTGAAACAATTAGCACAATGTTATTGGACTCCAGAGAGATTTATGAAAATTATACGACTCCCCTTGGAATCGGTTGGATGGTTAATCCAAATCATCATTATGGTCCGAATGTCGATGGCTATGAGTATTCGAGATGGGGGACGTATCACTTTGCTGACAGAGATGGTATAGGTGTTGACCGTACAATCGAGACTGGTACTGGCTATGCAGGACAATATTTTTCACCGAATAAAGAAATGTATAATTCATTAGCAGATTGTCCGGATGAGTTATTGCTGTTCTTTCACCACGTACCGTACACGCACCGCTTAAAGTCTGGAGAAACCGTTATTCAACACTATTATAATACCCATTTCAAAGGAGTAGAGCAGGTAGAGGATTTACGGAAGAAGTGGTCGTTACTTGAAGGTAAAATAGACGAATATCGTTTCCATAATGTAAAAGAGCGACTACATATGCAGTTAGAGAATGCCATAGAATGGCGCGATCAAGTGAATACGTATTTCTATCGAAAATCTGGCATCCCTGACGAAAAGAATAGAAGAATCTTTTAGGTGAGCAATAGGAAGATGGTTTGAACGGAATATGTTAATTATTTCGATATTTTCGAAGGATCGAAGCAAGCGGGGCTTAACATGTGCTAAATCCGTTACTATAACCACTTAAAAATAAGGAGATGAATTTATTTGAAAAGTGGTAAGCAACAGTTTGGTATTGAACGGTTCATTATGTTTGGGGGAATTGAAAGTGAAAATGGTATTTCGGTGGTTCGGTCAAGGGAATGACACTGTGAACCTACAACATATAAAACAAATCCCAGGTGTAGAAGGGATTGTTTGGGCACTCCATGATATTCCAGTTGGAGAAGTGTGGCCAATGGAAAGAATTATGAACATGAAACAACAGGCGGATCGATATGGCTTTCATATTGATGTTGTGGAAAGTGTTAATGTTCATGAAGATATTAAGCTAGGTCTGCCAACAAGGGATATGTATATTGAAAACTATAAGCGTACGATTGAACATCTTGCAGAAGTTGGTGTAAAGGTCATTTGTTATAATTTCATGCCCGTTTTTGACTGGATTCGTACAGATTTATTTAAGGAAATGGAAGATGGCTCGACCGCGATGTTTTATGAAAAGGATAAAATAGAGCATCTTAATCCAAGCGAACTCGTAGAAGAAATGGTGAATAATCCTAATTTTACCGTTCCTGGATGGGAGCCCGAACGATTAAAGTCACTATCTCGTTTGTTCGAAGCATATCGTCATGTATCCAAACAAGATTTGTGGGATAATTTACAATATTTTTTGGAGCAGGTTACACCCATTGCAGAAGTTAATGACATGAAACTAGCGATTCACCCCGATGACCCACCGTGGTCGATATTTGGTTTACCTAGGTTAATTACTTCACAGGAAAGTATTAGAAGGCTTCTTCAGATGGTAGAAAGTCCATCTAATTGTGTGACGTTGTGCAGTGGCTCTTTAGGTGCAAATGAAGACAATGATATAGCTGGGATGGTGAAAGAGTTTGCGGATCGAATTCCGTTTGCTCACATTAGAAATTTGAAAAGATACGAGAATGGTGATTTTATGGAAACCTCCCATCGCACTAAAGACGGTTCCTTAGATATTTTGGACATCGTGAAAGCCTATCATGATATTGGTTTTACAGGATATGTCCGTCCAGACCATGGCCGACATATATGGGGGGAAGTATCTCGGCCTGGTTACGGACTCTATGATCGGGCACTGGGAATTATGTACCTTTGGGGAATATGGGATTCCTTGGAGATAAAGAAGAGAAAACAAGAATTAATAGCTCCACAAAGTTCATCTAATGCACGAACTTAATCGAATGGGAAAGGAGTTAATGACAACATGTTACCAATCATACCAAATTTAAAAGGGAAAGTTGCAGTTGTAACAGGTGGTGGAGGAATTCTTTGTGGTGAAATGGCCAAGGAGCTAGCAAGACAAGGGATGAACGTAGCTATATTAAATCGGACCTATGAAAAAGCCGTAAAGGTCGCAGAGGTAATTAAGTCCCAAGGTGGAACTGCTCTACCAATTAAGTGTGATGTTCTAGACCGAGAAAATGTAATCGATGCAGAGGTGCAAATATATGAAGAGTTCGGACGTGTAGATGTACTAATAAATGGTGCAGGCGGCAATCACCCGAAAGGTAGTACAACAAATGAAACGTTAAAAAAAGCAGATATGGACGACCAAACCGTTACCTCTTTTCTAGATTTAACAACAGATGGGTTTGGATCTGTATTCAACCTTAATTTTATCGGTACCTTTATTCCTAGTCAGGTTTTTACGAAAAGATTGTTAGATTCTAAAGGTTCTATCCTTAATATTTCTTCGATGAGTGCTGTGAGCCCTATGACTAAGGTGCCTGCCTATAGCGCAGCTAAAGCTGCTATTGATAATTTTACACAGTGGATGGCTGTCCACATGGCTGAAGCTGGGATAAGGGTTAATGCGATTTCTCCAGGCTTTTTCTTAACGGATCAAAACCGAGCGTTATTAACAAAAGAAGATGGATCACCAACTATAAGATTGGAAAAGATTCTTTCTCAAACCCCTATGAAAAGGCTTGGAAGTCCAAAAGATTTGTTAGGAACAATGTTATGGCTGGTTGATAAAGAAGCTAGTGGATTCATAACAGGGGTTTGTGTTCCTGTGGATGGAGGATTTATGGCGTATTCGGGAGTCTGAAAAATACATGCCGAAAAGATAAAGTAATTAAGAGAAACGTAGAATTATGTCGGGAATTTTACGTTGACAGTTTATCCCAATACAGTTATTATATTACTATACTAACATACTAGTTAGATTAGATTACTAATAAACGATAAAGATAAGGTATCAGATTCTTTGAATTCAAATACACCTCTTTATTTGAAGGTTTATGTAAGCGGTTACCTAAGCGGAGTTTCCATGGATTGGTCAATTTTGATAAAGACTAAGAATGGGGAAGAAACCGAACTTTTGAAAGGTGTTAAATTTGAAGAGTAAAGGGGGAAATCAGTATGGAGCAACAGCTTGTGAAAGATGTGAAAACAAAAGTCACTAGACCTAACACCAAATGGCAAAGAGCCAAAAAAGTCATAAAAAAAGACTGGCAATTATATTCACTGTTGGTACTCCCGGTCATCTATTTTGTGATTTTTAAGTATGGACCAATGTTCGGTAATATTATTGCATTTAGAAGGTTCGTTCCAGGTGGGAGTATTATCGGGGAGGAATGGGTTGGACTTACTTATTTCAACATGTTATTACAAGACCCAACGTTTTTTCTTGTCTTGAAAAATACGCTTGTCCTAGGTCTTCTTTTATTAATTGTCACGTTTCCAGCACCAATCATCTTTGCATTACTGTTAAACGAAGTGAAAAACAGAGGCTTTAAAAGATTTGTTCAAACCGTATCTTACTTGCCACACTTCTTCTCAATGGTAGTGGTAGCGGGAATTGTGCTGGAGTTAGTATCCGTAAATGGAGCGATTAATAACGTTGTCGAATTTTTTACAGGTAATCGTTATCCGTTTATTCAGATGCCTGAATGGTTCCGAACTATTTTCCTTTCATCCGAACTATGGCAGACGACGGGGTGGGGGGCAATTCTATATCTTGCGGCCTTAACTGGAATTAATGATGAACTATACGAAGCAGCAAAAATTGACGGTGCTAATCGATGGAAGCAAACGCTTCATATTACAATACCTGGTATTCTCCCGACAATCGTAGTCTTATTTATCCTTAACATTGGGAATTTCCTTCAAGTAGGATTTGAAAAGGTGTTACTGTTATACAATCCATTGACCTACGAAACGGCTGACGTAATTTCAACCTATGTGTACCGGATTGGTATTCAATCCGCGAGCTTTAGTTATGGAACGGCCATTGGGTTATTTGAATCAATCATCGGTTTAATATTAGTGTTTGGAGCTAACTTCATGTCTAGAAAAATTACAGACAACAGTTTGTGGTAAGGAGGGAAGCAGATGAAGGAATCGTTTCAATATAAGGTGTTTAGAGTGTTCAATGTAGTGATATTACTGGCCGTTGTTTATGTGACGTTATTCCCGTTTTTAAATATTGTGGCTCAATCCTTTAGCTCGGAACAATATATAACAGCTGGAGAGGTAAGTCTCATCCCGAAAGGATTCAATATAGAAACGTATAAGATCATTATGTCCGATAGCATGTTTTGGATTAACTATAAAAATACGGTAGTGTACACGATTGTTGGGACTGCTATTTCCCTTGTCTTATCAACGATGATGGCCTACCCACTAGCGAAGAAAAGATTAAAAGGAAGAAACTTCTGGCTGATGTTCGTCGTGTTTACGATGTTTTTCAACGGTGGAATAATCCCAAACTATGTATTAGTCAACTCTCTAGGCTTTGGTAACACGATTTGGGCAATTGTGATCCCGACTGCAATCAGTGTATTTAACCTGTTGATTATGAAAACATTCTTTGAAAACATACCGGATGAGTTAGAAGAAGCTGCAATAATGGACGGTTCCAACACGTATGGCATTTTAGTGAAAATTGTACTTCCGTTATCTAAACCAATACTTGCTACTATGTTCTTATTTTATGCTGTTACACATTGGAACTCATGGTTTCCAGCATTTCTATATTTTAGTGAAAAAGAGCTATTTCCAGTTTCCATTTATCTTAGAAATTTAATCAAGGGTGCAGAAGGCTCTTTATCCTCCGGCGCTACATCCGCGGATAACTTAACCCAGATTGCAGCAAATATAAAGTCGGTAACAATGGTATTAACCGTTTTACCAATCGTCTGTGTCTATCCATATATTCAGAAGTATTTTGTCTCAGGAGTTATGCTTGGCTCTGTAAAGGGATAACAGAATCAATGAGGGGGAATGGGCCTTTTATTCATAGTGAGAGTATATGTTTTTGAAGGCGCTTTATTTTATTGAGGGGGTGGTGACCTCATCTAGTGTGGAACAAGTCAATGAAACGTTTTGAAAAGGAATTGAAAACCAAAGGGGGAGGAGAAATTGAGTAAATCCTTTAAACAGTTATGTTTGTTCATGTGCATGCTTGTAATGATTAGTGTACTAGCAGCTTGTAAAAATGCAGAGGAAGCAGGGTCAGATAATGGCTCTTCCAAAAAAGACGGTGAAGTCTCTGGTGCAGCAATGACCGATTATGGTGTAGGTGATCAATTTAAGGCGACAGAACCAATCACATTTTCGATGCTTTATAGTGATCACCCAAATTACCCATATAAAGAGGATTGGCTATTATTTGAAGAAATTAAGAAAAGAACCAACGTATCACTGGATATTACTACTGTACCGATGAGTGACTACGAGCAGAAGCGTAGTTTGTTAATTAGTGGTGGGGAAGCTCCATTAATCATTCCTAAGACGTATCCTGGACAAGAAACACCGTTTGTTTCGTCGGGAGCAATACTTCCGGTTAGTGATTATTTACACTTAATGCCACATTTTCAGGATGCAGTTGAAAAGTATGATATGGAACCGTATTTAGATACTTTGAGACAGGAAGACGGGAAATTTTATTTATTACCAGGTATGCATGAAAGAGTGTGGCCTGATTATACGTTAGCGATGAGAAAAGACATTTTGAAGGAACTAGGACTTGAAGAACCAGAAACGTGGGAAGAAGTAGAAGAAGTGTTAATGGCAATGAAGGAGGCTTATCCAAACACTATTCCTTTCTCTGACCGCTTTAAATTTGAAAGTACATTAAATATTGCGGCAACGACTTTCGGAACAAGAGCTGGCTGGGGACTCGGTAATGGATTAAAGTTCGATCATGATAAGGAAGAATTCTACTTTGCACCAGCATCTGAAGGGCATAAGAAATTGGTGACATATTTCCACGGTTTAGTTGAAAAAGGATTATTAGACCCTGAAAGTGTCACACAAGAGGATGACCAAGCGATTCAAAAGCTAGTCAACGAAGAATCGTTCGTTATTAATGCAAACTCTCAATCTGTTATAGAGTATCGCGAAAAGCTTACCGATGCACTTGGGGAAGGGAATTTCGAAATAAGTAAAATTCTGGTGCCAGGTGGTCCTGCTGGTCACGTAATGGGTGGATCAAAACTAGAAAACGGCATAATGATTTCAGCGAAGGCAAAAGAAGATCCAAACTTTGATGCGATGATGCAATTTATTGACTGGCTATTCTACAGTCCAGAAGGTAAAGAGTTTACGAAGTGGGGTGTAGAGGGAGTAACATACACAGTGGATGAAAACGGTAAGAGACACCTTGCTGAAGATGTGGATTACGTTGGTCTTAACCCAGGAGCACCAAAACAACTGAATGTTGATTTCGGTTTCTCGGGTGGAGTTTTCTCTTACGGTGGTTCAACAGAATTATTGCACTCTATGTTTAGTGAAGAGGAAATTGCGTTCCAAAATGGTATGCATGAAACGAAAGAAACGTTACCTCCTGATCCACCGATTAAATATAATGAAGTGGAACTAGAGCAAGCTACGTTATTAAGCACACCATTACTTGACCACGTTAAACAAAGCACGCTTCAGTTTATTCTAGGACAACGAGATTTATCTGAATGGGATGCTTACATCAAGGAGCTAGAAGCAAAAGGCTTAGATAGATATGTTCAACAAGCAAATGACGTGTATCAATCAAACAAGTAACCATGTAAGAGGTAATCTGCCTGTAGATTTGCAGGCAGGCTTACCTTTTTGCATGACATAAAAAACTACAAATAAAGTCTTTCATTTTTTAATTTAAATAAAGACCTTTGCTAGTAGAACAAACTTGTCTTCTTGATCATGATAATATCTAAAAAGGGTTGGTATGCCTTATAACGCACAAAGGGTGGGGATTACATGGATAATGGTAAAGAGTTTGGACAGGGAGTATTAACTGTTTTAACTAATTATATTTATTGGTTGGCATTAGTAAATGTGTATTTTATAGCCTGTAATCTCCTGTTTTTATTTTTCTTTCTTACTTTAATTCCTAGTTTCTCGAACATTCTAGTTTATTGTCTAGCGCTTATCCCAACTGGTCCTGCTATTGCAGCTTTATTTTATACGCTGACGAAATTAATACGAGAAAAAGAGATTTCTCCGACTAAAGATTTCTTTTACGGGTATAAAATAAATTTCTTCGACAGTTTAAAAAATTGGGTGCCGATGCTAGTCATTTTGACTATTATTACAATGGATATTCATTATCTAAATGCAGATCCTACAACGCGAAATCAAATAATATCCGGTATATTACTTGTTTTATTTGTTTTGTTTGGGACACTTTCCATCTATGTAATTTCTATTAGTGCTAACTTTAGTTTCCGAGTAAGAGATATCTATCGCCTCTCCTTGTATTACAGCTTTACCAGAATGAAGAATACTACCGGTAATGTAGGAATCGTTATCATAACCTTATTTTTGATGTTCATCGTTTCTGATTTTCTACTTTTATTTATTGCTAGTCTTGTAGCTTATGCAATTGCCTTAAATAATCAGGCAATTTTGGAAGATGTTAAACAAAACTTCGTTAAGACAGAGGAAACGCTTTTTGAACATCAAAATATAGAATCTTCGAGTTAAGGGTGGTAAAAATGAGTAAAATTGTGATCGGAAATCAGATTCAAAAGGAATTCAAGAATAATTGGAAATATTGCATCGGTACAGGACGGCTTGGATTAGCGCTTCAACAAGAATACTTAGATCATCTAAAGTTCGTTCAAAAGGAAATTGGTTTTACCTATATCCGTGGTCATGGACTTTTGCATGATGATATTGGTATATATCGTGAAATCGACGTGGAAGGGGAGATAAAGCCTTTCTATAATTTCACTTATATTGACCGGATTTTTGATTCGTTTTTAGAAATCGGCATCCGTCCATTTATTGAAATAGGGTTTATGCCAAAACTTCTGGCTTCTGGAGACCAAACTATTTTCACCTGGGAAGGAAATGTAACACCACCTAAAGATTACGACAAATGGACCGATTTAATTCGAGCGGTTACACAACATTTTATAGACAGATATGGTGTAGAAGAAGTTACAAAGTGGCCATTTGAAATTTGGAATGAGCCTAACCTAGTAAACTTTTGGAAGAACGCTGATAAGAGAGAATATTTTAAACTGTATAAAAAAACCGCGACAACAATTAAAAAGGTAAATTCAAATATCCAAGTTGGCGGACCAGCTATTTGCGGTGGTTCAGACGAATGGATCGTTGAGTTTCTTGAATTTTGTGAGAAAGAGGATGCACCAATTGATTTTGTTTCTCGTCATGCATACACGTCACGTCAGCCGAACAAGGTAACACCAGATTACTATTATCAGGAACTTACAAATAATACAAAAATGCTAGAGGAATTTAAAACGGTTCGTCGCTTAATCAAAAGTTCTGCTTTTCCCCATTTGCCATTTCCTATTACAGAATATAACACTTCCTATAGTCCAATAAATCCAGTTCATGATACAGTGCTCAATGCTGCTTATTTGGCACGAATATTAAGCGAAGGAGGCGACTTCGTCGACTCATTTTCTTATTGGACGTTTAGTGATGTATTTGAAGAGCGAGACGTGCCACGATCACAGTTCCACGGCGGCTTTGGATTAGTCGGATTAAATGAAATACCAAAACCTACTTTTTACCTTTTTTCCTTCTTTAACAAGCTAGGAGATGCTCAATTATACCAAGATGAACACACGATTGTAACCAAAAGGCGAGACGGTTCCATCGCTCTTGTTATGTGGAATTTAGTTATGGATAAAGGAGAAGGTCGAGAAAAGGAAGTAACCTTTGAGATTCCGGTTGAGGCAAGCCATTTGTTTATTAAACGCCAAACGGTTGACGAACAGCATGCGAACCCCTGGAAGACCTGGAGGGATATGGGTCGTCCAAGGTTTCCGAGTAGAGAAATGGTAGAAACACTTCGGGGTGTTGCCCAATCACTTATAAGAACCGATCATCTAAAAGCGGAGAATGGTAAAATCTCGATCACAGTTGCATTAACTAAAAATGAGGTGTCGCTAATCGAAATCATACCAGTGAATGATGAAACGGAAACGTACATCGGATTGGACGATTCTCTTATTACTTCCTATTAAGGGATAGTTATTATTCATGCAGATTCTTAAGAATGAAACAATGGCTAGGAATAGAGGGGTAACATGAAACCATTCTTACATGAAGATTTTTTGTTAGAAACGAAAACATCGAAACAACTTTATCATCATTATGCCAAGGACATGCCAATCTTTGATTACCATTGTCATTTAACTGCAAAAGAAATTGCGGAAGACAGACGGTTTTCCTCTATCACAGATGCGTGGCTGGGAGAAGACCATTATAAGTGGCGTGTGCTTAGAGCCAATGGAGTGACGGAGGACTATATCACCGGCCCCAAAAGCGAAAAAGAAAAATTTTTAAAATGGGCGGAAACTGTACCAGAGCTGATAGGGAATCCATTATATCATTGGACACATTTAGAGCTGAAGCGTTGCTTTGGAATAGAAGAAGAATTATCACCCGAAACTGCTGAGCACATATGGGAAAAGGCGAATGAGCGAATGAAACAAGCTGATTTTTCCGCAAGGGGGATAATCAAGCATTTTCGTGTCAAAGCGCTATGTACGACGGACGATCCTGTAGATTCATTAGAATACCATAAGCAAATAAACGAAGATAGCACATTCGATGTTAAGGTTTTACCGACTTTTCGTCCAGATGGTGCACTACACGTAAACAAATCTACCTTTCCAGAATGGGTATCAAAATTAGAAATGGCAACTGGTAAGTCTGTGCAAAATTTCCCTGCCCTTTTGGATGCGTTGTCCGATCGTGTAGATTACTTTCACAAAGTTGGTTGTCGTCTGTCCGATCATGGTCTTGACGATGCTTTCTTTCAGCTCACGAATGAAGAAACATGTGATGCAATCTTTAAAAAGGCAGTTCATCAAGAAACGGTTACTTACGAGGAAACAGTTCAGTTTAAAACAACCATTCTCCTACACCTCGGGAAGCTTTATGCTAAAAAGGGCTGGGTGATGCAATTCCATATCGGTGGGTTACGAGGAGTAAATACAAGAATGATAGAGAGAATTGGAGCGAATACGGGCTTTGATTCTATAGCAGATTTTAACTATGCAGAAGATCTTTCTAAGTTACTAAATGAACTGGAAAAATCTCACCACCTTCCTAAAACAGTACTATATAATTTAAATCCACGTGATAATTATATGCTCGCTACCTTAGCTGGAAACTTTCAAGATGGAAATATACCCGGGAAAATACAGTTTGGTACAGCATGGTGGTTCAATGACCATCGTGATGGGATAGAAAATCAAATTACAGCACTTGCCAATGTTGGTGTGTTATCTAGATTTATCGGCATGTTAACGGATTCTCGTAGTCTCTTTTCTTATACGAGACATGAATACTTTAGAAGAATATTATGCAACATCATTGGGAAATGGGTGGAAAACGGAGAGTACCCAGCTAACATGGATAGACTTGGCCGAATCGTACAGGATATTTCCTTTTATAACATTGCGTCATTTATTGAGGTGGATTGGTAAATATAAAGTTACATATGGGTAGTTTGCTCCTCAGTTATCATTCAAAAGATACTAGAAGTTAACTACCCTTTAGTAGCTACAGAAGAAGGTGGGGCACCAAACATGAATAGGAAAGTACTTTTTAACGATGGATGGGAATTCGCCAAAAGTGGGTTAGAAGTAACCAGTAGGGAAAATCTTCACTTTCAGCCAGTCGATCTACCACATGACTGGCTCATCTATAATACGCTGGATCTTTACGAGGATAGTATTGGTTGGTACCGCAAAAGATGTTTAGTAAAAGAAATTGATAATCAAATTTTACTTTGTTTCGATGGCGTTTATATGGATTCTACCTTGTACGTAAATCAACAATATATAGGGGAATGGAAAAATGGATATTCCTCTTTTGAACATGATATTACAGAAGCAATAGTAGAGGGAGAGAATGAAATCCTTGTTAAAGTAGTTCATCAAGCTCCAAATAGCAGATGGTATTCTGGGGCAGGAATCTATCGAAACGTATGGCTTAAAACGAGAAATCATAGCCACATTGTAACAGATGGTATCTATGTTTCTATGAAAAATACGGATAACGACTGGCAGGTGGAAGTGGATACAGAGTTGAACCTAAATGCGGATGCTCTATTAACCCATACCATCATGTATAAAGGGCAGAAACTTGCTACTAGCTCGGAACACATCCAACCGGATCCATGCCATAATGTTATTCGTAATTCGCAAACACTCTTCGTGAATAATCCTAATCTGTGGAGTATAACAACCCCAAATCTTTATCAGCTTAAAACGGAACTACACATCGGTTCGGATAAACAGGTCATAGAATCAGTGTCCCAACGCATTGGTTTTCGAATTATACAGCTAGATCCCGATGAAGGGTTGTTTCTAAACGGGAAAAAGACGAAATTAAAAGGCGTTTGTGAGCACCATGATTTAGGAGCACTTGGAGCTGCATTTAATAAGTGTGCATTGCAAAGAAGATTCAAGCTATTAAAGGATATGGGTGTGAATGCAATTCGAACTGCTCACAACATGCCGGCAAAAGAATTAATGCACGTAGCGGATGAGATGGGATTTCTAGTTGTTACCGAGGCCTTTGATATGTGGGAAAGGTCGAAAACGCCTTATGATTACGCTCGGTTCTTTAAAGAATGGGCTCTTATTGATGTGAAAAGCTGGGTCATGCGCGACAGAAATCATCCGAGCCTGCTTTTATGGAGCATCGGAAACGAAATTTATGACACCCATGCGGATAAGCGTGGGCAAGAATTAACCAAAATGCTCATGGAAGAAGTTCAAAAATACGACCCGAAAGAAAATGCTCGAATTACGATAGGCTCTAATTTCATGCCTTGGCAAAATGCACAAAAGTGTGCCGACATCGTGAAAGTCGCTGGTTATAATTATGCGGAAAAGTATTATCAAAAGCATCACGAGGAGCATCCTGACTGGGTTATTTATGGGAGTGAAACAGCTTCGGTAGTGCAAAGTCGAGGAATTTACCATTTTCCGTTTGAAAAATCGATTTTAGCTGATGATGATGAACAATGCTCTGCACTAGGTAACAGCCCAACAAGCTGGGGAGCAAAGTCAGCTGAGGCATGTATTATTGCAGAAAGAGATACTCCATTTTCTTTAGGGCAATTCTTATGGACGGGATTTGACTATATTGGCGAGCCTACTCCGTATCATACGAAAAGTGCTTATTTGGGACAAGTGGAAACAGCTACGTTTAAGAAGGATTCTTATTACATATACCAAGCAGCCTGGACAGATTACAAGGAAAAACCAATGGTGCACCTCTTCCCGTATTGGGATTTTAACGTGGGACAAATCATTGATGTTCGTGTATGTTCCAATGCGCCCAAAATAGAGCTACAGCTAAATGGGGAAAAGATAGGGACTCAAGATATTAACCATGAACATGGGACAGATCTAGTCGGATGGTGGAAGGTTCCTTATCAACCAGGTGAGTTAAAAGCAGTTGCTTATGATGAGAAAGGGAATACCATTGCAATTGATACGAGAAAATCCTTTGGGGACGCGAAGAAAATATGTTTACACGCTGATCGCAGACAAATTAAAGCGAATGGAACAGATCTCCTATTTGTTGAAATTACAGCGAAGGACGAAAAAGGCAATCCAGTTGAGAATGCAACAAACCGGGTTCACGTCGAGGTAACTGGTGTGGGACGTTTGCTTGGGTTAGATAATGGAGACAGCACTGATTATGATGCTTATAAGGGAAAGAGTAGACGTTTATTTAGTGGCAAATTGATGGCGATTATTGGCACAACGTTAGAGCCAGGTACTATAAAAATGGTTGTCCGTTCGAACGGATTAGAAAGCGAGACCTTAGAATTTGATTCACTTCCAGCAGAGCGAATGAATCGTAAAGGGGTTTCTGCAACTACTAAAAATCAAGACATGCCCATTGTTATGGGAACGGATCAAGAGATTCCAGTTCGAAAGATAGAGCTTGTAACTAGTGATGGACAACAGTTTCATCCGAACAAAAAGGAAATAATAGTTCATGCCAAGCTGTACCCAGAAACTACAACCTATCCGGATGTGGAGTGGAGCGTTGTGCTTGATGGGGGAATGGAATCTAATATCTCAAAAGTAGAAGCGAAGGGAAAAGAAGCTAAGCTAACGGCACTAGGAGACGGGAAATTTCGTGTTCGGTGTACCAGTAGAAATGGAACCGATAAGATTAGGATTATCTCAGAATTAGAGTTTAAGGCAGAAGGATTAGGACCGGCATATAAAAGTGCGTACAGCTTTATTTCAGCAGGACTCTATGATTATAGTAAAGGTGAAGTTACAAATGGAAACGAGCGTGGTGTCGCTACAAGTCGAGATGGTGAGACACAAGTCGGCTTTCATGATATAGATTTTGGTAAATACGGTTCAGACACCATTACAATCCCGATATTTGCATTATCGAGCGAGGAACATCCGATACAAATTTGGGAAGGAATGCCAGGTGAAAAAGACAGTAAAGTAATTGGAAATGTGGTTTACCAAAAGCCATCTAAATGGAACGTATATCAAGAAGAAACCTACCGATTGTCAAAACGATTAAAAGGCATAACATCCATTTGCTTTGTCTTTCATAAAAAAGTGCATATCAAGGGATTTTCCTTTGAGAAAAAAAGCCGTGCGTTTGAGCAAATTAATGCTACTGAAAGTGATTATATTTATGGCGATACTTTTACGATTAGTGAGCATAGTGTCGATGGAATTGGAAATAACGTTTCGTTAGAGTTTCATGATATGGACTTCACAAAGGTAAGTGCAACGAAATTAGTTGTGAAAGGGAAGTGTCCAATTGAGAAAAACACAATCCATGTGAAGTTTTCTAGTGATGAACAAGAGCACACGCAAATAATCGAATTTACGTATTCGGATGAACCAGTGGAACGTGTGTATGAGCTGGAAAACGTATCGGGTTTACAACAGATTACCTTTTTGTTTCTGCCTGGAAGTAACTTTGACTTTCACTGGTTCCAATTTAAAGCCTGAAAAGGATGGCGTTTCAAATTGGATTGGAAAATTATTTTTTAAGGCAAAGTCCAATGGAGGGAATGTAAGGTGGGAATAACAATTCAAGATGTTATAAATCAGCTTATCGAACCAGTAGGGATACTAGAGGAGACTGTTGATACGTTGAAGTTTGGTTCACCTAAGACGGAGGTTTCAGGGATTGCAGTAGCCTTTATGCCTACCTGCGATGTTATTAAAGAAGCAATCAGACTAGGGACCAATTTGCTGATTACCCATGAAGGTGTTTTTTTTAGTCATTGGGATAAAAGTAACTCTTTTCAAGGTGTCGTTTATGATGAAAAATACAAGCTGATTAACGATTCGGGCCTAGCTATTTTTCGGTTTCATGACTATATCCATCAATATAAACCAGATGGTATCACACACGGACTCCTTTCATCACTTGAATGGGAGCCTTATGTGGAAAAAATTTTTCCGGTGGCAACCGTACTGAAATTTCCCAAATTATCTGTTCGTGAAATCGCAGAGCATGTGAAACAAAAATTAGAATTGAATTTTGTACGTATTGTTGGGAATACCTCAATGGAAGTGACACGAGTTGGCGTGTTTTGTGGTTTTCGAGGGGGAGGAAATCAGGTTATTCCCCTTATGGAGGAGGAAAGCTTAGATTTAGTCATTTATGGAGAAGGACACGAGTGGGAGGCACCTGAATATGTACGAGACTCAAATGCAATTGGGAAAGAGAAGGCACTAATCATACTTGGTCATGCGGAAAGTGAAGAACCCGGCATGAGGTATGTTACTAAGGAGCTAAAGCAGCTATTTCCATTACTTCCAATTCACTTCATTCCGAATAAGCCGAATTTTAAAGTAGTTTGAAATGATCTTTTGAGGAGGTTACGTAATGAAATCAGAGTCCATTTTGCAAGAAAAATCATACAGTAATCCGCTTAAAGAATACGGGTATGAGGAAGCTGAAATTAACAAACGGATAGAGGATACATGGAATCTCTTATTCTCTGAACAATATCCGGAAACTCAAATATACTTTGAAGTAGGTACGGACGAAGCATATATTTTAGATACAGGAAACCTAGATGTTCGGACAGAAGGTATGTCTTATGGAATGATGATGGCTGTTCAACTAGGAAAAAAGGACGTATTTAATCGACTGTGGAAATGGACAAAAAGAAATATGTTTATGGAAGAAGGGGAGCATTCCGGATATTTTGCGTGGTCATGTAATCCAGACGGTTCAAAACGCTCATTTGGACCTGCATCTGATGGAGAAGAGTACTTTGCATTAGCATTATTCTTTGCATCGCATCGCTGGGGAGAAGGGGAGGAGCCGTTCAATTATAGGAAACAAGCTAAGGATTTGTGTTGTATACTTGTCTTCACAAAGGAGAAAATGGAATAGGAAGTCCGATGTGGAATCTGGAAAATAAATTAATTAAATTCGTACCAGGAGTTGAGTTTTCTAATCCGTCTTACCATGTTCCACATTTTTATGAACTGTTTTCCCTCTGGGCAGTCCCAGGGGATCGAAAGTTTTGGAAGGAAGCTGCAGATGCGAGTAGAAACTACTTGAAAATAGCCTGTCATCCAAAAACGGGATTGGCCCCTGAGTATGCCTATTATGATGGGACACCAAATGATGAAAATGGATATGGCCATTTTTTCAGTGACTCCTATCGGGTGGCATGCAATATTGGGCTTGATTTATGAATGGTTTCAAGATAAGAATTGTCCAACAGAAATAGCAGAAAACATTCAACGTTTTTTCGTTGAAAAAGACCCAAAGGATTATCGACGATATACCATAGCAGGCGAGGTTTTCGATGAAAAATCGCTACATCCAATCGGATTAATTGCATCTAATGCTATGGCATCTCTTGCTACAAGAGGAGAAAATGCAAAAAAATGCGTAGAATTATTCTGGAATACACCTGTCCGCACTGGTAATAGACGGTATTATGATAACTGTTTATATTTATTTGCTTTACTAGCATTGAGTGGAAATTATAAGATTTGGATGCCGTAAAGTAAGTAACCTCGATCATTGTAAGGAAAGACTGGAAGAAAAGTTCAGGGATAATCGAGGAAGGATGAGTGTACACTCATCCTTTTTATAAGGCATTGTACCTAGTTTAGAAGGGGGTTATCCTACTATTCTCATACAGCATCTATATATTTTTCTGCTACGAATATATCATTTTCTTTAATATAGCAGAAATCTTTGTTTGTTCGATGGATATATGAAGTTCAGGATGTTATACTTTTGTACAAGGATGACAAGCATCATTCTTTTTTAAAATAATAATTTGTAAGCCCTTACAAAAAAGATAGGAGATGGAGATATGGTAAAAGGAAAGTTGAAAAAAACACTGGTTGCAGGAATAGCTTTAAGTTTATTGATGCCATTTGGGATGAATCAAGTATCCGCTCATGAAAGACCAATTAGCGCATTAAAGGTTCCTTCCATTCATCATTTTTATGAGGATTCTTTTCCGGTTGGTGTAGCTGTAGAGCCAGAACAGCTGGAGGGAATAGAAGGTAGAATAGTAGATAAACATTATAATAGTATTGTAGCTGAAAATGTCATGAAACCTATTTCCCTACAACCAGAAGAGGGTAAATTTAACTGGGGTCCAGCAGATAAGATTGTAGAATTTGCTGAAAAGAATCATATGGATTTGCGTTTTCACACGCTAGTATGGCATAACCAAGTACCAGATTGGTTTTTTAAAGACAAAGATGGAAATGAAATGGTGGATGAAACAGATCCGAAGCAGCGCGAAAAGAATAAGAAATTGCTGTTAAAAAGATTAGAAACACATATTAAAAAAGTGGTGAAAAGATACCGGGACGAAGTAGATGCATGGGATGTTGTCAATGAAGTCATTGATCCATATGCATCGAATGACCGCGGACTCCGAGAATCTAAGTGGTATCAAATTACGGGAACTGACTATATCAAAGTTGCCTTTGAAACGACTAGAAAGTATGCAGGAGAAGATGCAAAACTATATATCAATGATTACAACACGAATGAATCCCCTAAGAGGGAATACTTGTATGATTTAGTGAAAGAGATGTTAGATCAAGGTGTCCCTATCGATGGTGTTGGTCATCAAACCCACATTAATGTAGCATGGCCAAGTGTTGAATCCATTAGGGAATCCATCGAATTATTCTCAAGTCTCGGATTAGATAATCAAATAACAGAGTTGGATATGAGTGTTTATCCATACCCACCGTCTGGCGAATATAAGTCGTACGAGGAAATTCCACAAGAGATCTTAGACTTACAAGGCCAACGTTATCAAGAAATATTTGATTTGTTTGAAGAAATGGATGACCAAATCAGTAATGTTACTTTATGGGGAGTCGCTGATGATAAAACATGGCTAGATGACCGGTTTAACGATCAGGAGGTACCGGGTAAAGATGCTCCGATGCCGTTTGATCCAAATTATAACGTAAAACCTGCTTACTGGGGTATCGTAGATTTATTATGGTTATTTTAATTCAAAAAACATGCTGTTTCGTTATTGGGAACAGCATGTTTTTTTGGAAAGAGGCTGGACAAAAGTATAGGAAGCAATGAAAAAACGAACCATTATCATTAGTGCCTATACCCCGCTCCGGAAATATACGACGCTTTCCACGGGCGGCTGGTGAGCCTCCTCGCGCTGACGCACGGTGGGGTCTCACCGATGCCTTTTTCCCGCAGGAGTCTACGTATATTTCCGGAGCTAGTATAGGCTGTTGTTCGGCTTTTCGGCTAATCCTTTTGTTATGTCTCAGCCTCATGCTTTTTGGGAAAGCAGCTTACTAGAAAACGCAAACCAAATCTTGGCTTGCGTTCTTATCCGTTTATACTTCTAAGGCTTTCTTTTCTAAATCAACATTAAGGAAATTCTCTGAGGATAACGCTGATACTCCTAATGCTGTAGGATAAATCCCCAATTTTGAAAAATGAATATCAATCCCGTTTTGTTGATACCACAGTGTATTGATTGTAATTCGTTCATTCAGCGGGTCGAGAATCCATTCCTTGGTTGCTGCTAATTGATTTCCGATTACAATTTGATCTGGATTAAATATATTAATAATGTTATTAATTCCTACTCCTAAATAATCTCCAACTTTTTGGAATAGTTCAATGGCTTGTTTATCCCCATCTTTAGCTAGTTCAAGCAAGTCATCTAACTGACACTCTTTCCCATTCACTAAATCAAGTTCCTGTGCTTGATTCAACAAGGCTTGCTCTGAAGCGTATAACTCCCAGCAGCCTTCATTGCCGCAGCGACATTTTTTTCCATTCACCTGAACGGTCATATGACCAAGCTCTCCTGAGAAACCTTGACTGCCAGTATAAAGATTACCATCCAGAATCAGGCCAACACCAATCCCGATTCCTGCACTTATATATATAATATTGTTATGTTTAAGGCCAGCTCCATAGCGTTTTTCTCCATAAGCACCAGCATTTGCCTCATTCACAATTGTAATAGGAATGTCGTATTTCCTTTCAAGAATGGATTTGAGGTGAACATTTTTCCAGCCCAGGTTAGGAGCAAGCATAACTTCTCCTTGGTTGTTCACAGTACCTGGTACACCTATGCCAATTCCTACAATTCCATAGGGACTTGGTGGCGCAGAAGCGGTTAGCTGATCTACCACCTCAAAAAGCTTGTTCTCTATCTCCTCGTAGGTCAATTGATTGTAATTAATTTTTTTCTCGTTTACGATATTACCTTGTAAGTCTACTAAAATTCCAAGTAAATAGTTTACTCCAAGGTCAATCCCAATCGAATACCCAGCTACTTGATTAAAGAGCAGCATAACGGGCCTTCTGCCACCACTTGATTCTCCCGGTCCAGATTCATAAATTAATTGTTCATCTAGTAACTCACTAACTAAGGAAGAAACAGTTCCTTTATTTAATCCCGTTTGCTGTGCAATATCTGCACGAGAGATAGGGGAGGACTGGATAATCTTTTCCAGTACAATAGATTTGTTTCCTTTTTTCACTACATATTGATTCCACGTCTGATTGGTCTCCATGTTCATCACGTTCTCCTCTGCTTTCATCATTTCGTTGTTGTATAAAAAATTTAGAAATCGATTTCATTTTTAAACAATTAAAATGTCCTCCTATAGCGGGGAAGAGAGCTTCTTTGGAGCTATGACCATAAAGTTGATAAGTAATAGAAGGAACTTGTAAATGATAAATGATGAAGAATAATTACCATTTATTATATCACTGATTTTCTTAATTCATAATGGAGATTCTTTTTGAAGCTAAGAAAAATGTCATAGACCCCTATTAGGACTTTTTTAATATAATTTATATTATAAACTTAGTTTATCCAGTAGACAAACAAGAAAATATTTGCTATTCTATAAAAGAAGTAAAAATAAAGCGTTTACATGAAGCGCTTTCAAACCTAAGGGGGTTTAATGAGGATGTTGAAAAAGAAAACAGTTGCGCTTTGGTTTTCAATGTTAGCAGCGGTGTTACTTGTATTAGCAGGTTGTTCCAATGGAGATGAAGAGGGAGCATCTGGTGACAATGGCGGCGACAGCGGCGACAAGAAAACTATTGAATTTATGCACTTATGGCCTGAAGGAAGCTCTAAGGACCACTTTGAAATCGTTAATAAAATTGTAGATCAATATGAATCAGACAACCCAGATGTAAAAGTTGAGTTAGAGATTCTTGGAAATGAGCAATATAAAGAGAAGCTTAAAGTTTTATCTTCTTCTGGTAAACTTCCGGACGTAGGGATGACTTGGGCAGCAGGATTCTTAACTCCTTACGTAGATGGAAACCTTTTTGCTCCATTAAATGATGTATTAGAAGGTGGATTACAAGACAAATTCGTTTCTGGAACTACAGAAGCATATGCGATAGATGGAAAAACATATGGTCTTCCACTTGAGCTTAACATCGCACCAATCTTCTATAACAAAGCAATCTTTGAAGAAAATGGATTAGAAGTACCGAAAACGTACGACGAATTCAAAAATGTAGTAAAAACATTAGCGGATAACGGTGTAGCTCCAATTGCGCTTGGTAACAAAGACCGTTGGACAGGCTCACTATGGTACATGTACTTAGCAGACCGTATCGGTGGTGCTGAAACATTAACAAATGCAATTAATCGTTCTGGTTCTTTTGAAGATCCTGCACTTGTAAAAGCTGCAGAAGAAATTCAAAATCTAGTAGATCTTGGTGCATTTAACGAAGGGTACAACGCGTTATCTGACCAAGAAGCAAAAAGCTTATTCATGAATGGTCAAGCAGCTATGTACCTAATCGGTTCTTGGGATCTTCCGAACTACACAACAAACGAAGATGTACCACAAGAGTTTAGAGATTCTGTAGGATTCTTTAACTTCCCAACTGTAGATGGTCAAGGCGATCCTAATAGCTGGGTTGGCGGACCTGGTGTTGGTCTATTCGTAGCAGAAAATTCTGATGTAAAAGCAGAAGCGAAAGACTTTGCTAAATTCTTTGTAGAGCAGTGGGGTCAGCAAGCTGTAACTGACGCTGGTGTAATTCCGGCTACAAAAGTGGATACTTCAGCTGTAGATCTTCCGCAAATGTACATTGATGTACTGGATCAATTGAACAATGCGACAAACATTACATTGTTTGCGGATGTTCAAATGAGCCCGGAAGTTGCTCAAGTTCACTTAGATGCCATTCAAACTTTATTCGGTGGAGAAATGACTCCTGAAGAATTTGCGAAGGTTCAGGAAGAAGCATTAGCTGCAGAAGAATAAGAGCGGTTATTACCAAAAGGATAACTCTTCTAATAGAAGAGTTATCCTTTTTTTCATTTAGCTAGTTTTAGGTGAGGAAGCGGGTTGTTGAATCGTGTGGTAAAATTGGATTAAAAATGAAAAGAAGGGTTTAATATGGAAGATTTTAATTTAGTTTCCCTTATTTATTTAGGGATCATTATCGTTCTAATAGGCTTAACCGCAGTTTCCTTTACTTACTTTATCCGCA
Source organism: Radiobacillus deserti (assembly GCF_007301515.1). GTDB lineage: Bacteria > Bacillota > Bacilli > Bacillales > Amphibacillaceae > Radiobacillus > Radiobacillus deserti. Next base: position 2,876,227 of record NZ_CP041666.1, on the reverse strand, counting down.
GAATACTAGTTAACTCTTCAGAGAAAAATAATCAACTAAGCGAGATGGGAAAGAAACTTGATCAGATTATTGATTTACTCGAAAAGGACTCAGATTCTAGATGAAATGGGTGAAGACCTGTATTTTTAATCTGCTAGAAACAGTATTTCATCTAATTGATACCCAAAGGGGAATTGCTTGCTTTTCTATTCAGTGATTCCATAGGTACTAGCTGAGGAGATGTTTTTCCTTAAGACCTTGAAAAGGATGAGAAGTCTTTGAATGACAATAAAACTTAAAGTTGCCATTCTCCTTGAATTTATGACATATATTGAAATGCTCACGTGATAATGAAAGCGGTAAAATTTTATTCCGAAACTTAGTTTATCGACTAGACAAACGAGGTGTAATTTGATATTCTTAACTTAAGTTACATGGGATAAACGTATTTTCAAGGGGATGATAAGGCATAAAAAGAAAACGGTTACAACCGAACCTTGGAAATAGGTTTATAGAATAAGAACATTTATTTTATTATAAAACGTACTCAGCGGGAAGAAGGAATAGTTTCCTTTCAAACCCAATAAACGATTTGGAGTTGAATTGTATGAATAAAGTGATGTCCAACAAACTGATGATCGCACTTTACACCTTGCCTGCACTTATTCTTATCGGCATTTTAATTTATATTCCGCTAGGGCTCACTGGTTACTATGGGCTCATGAAGTGGGACGGAATAGGCGCAATGGAATTCATAGGCTTGGAGAATTATATCACAGCTCTTCAAGACACCAAGTTCTGGGAAAGTGCTTATCATTCCTTTTTATTAGCAATATTTTCAGCATTAAGTTTAATTATTTATTTGATTATTTCTCTTATTCTTGCATCCAAAATTAAAGGTGCAGATTTACTTCGTAAGATTTACTTGATTCCAATGCTTCTTTCTTCTGTCGCAATCGCACAGCTTTGGATTAAAGTTTATAACCCTGCAAATGGTATTTTGAACAGTATTCTTGGCTTTTTTGGAGTAGATAACCCACCTGTATGGTTAGGGGATCCAAAAGTCGTTCTTTTCGCTATTTTTGTTCCGATTCTATGGCAATATGCTGGATTTTACATTTTGATTTACTACGCTGCGTTAAAAAATATACCGGATTCTTTAGTGGAAGCAGCTAAAATTGACGGAGCTTCTGCTTTCCAAATCGCATACAAAATTAAAGCACCTCTTATCATGGGGGTTATCAAAGTAACCATCGTTTTAGCGATTGTTGGGTCTTTGAAATACTTCGATTTAATTTACGTAATGACTGGTGGGGGACCGAGTGGTGCCAGTGAGGTAATGGCTTCTTATATGTATAAATTAGCATTTGCAACGTATGACTTTGGCTACGGTAGTGCTATCGGATTTTTGCTTTTAATCATCACGTTGATTGTTACGGTATTCATTCGTAAATTAACTGCATCAGACGAAGAAGTTCAGTACTAGGGGGGAACGGAGAATGAATAAATTAGGTTACTCGATTTTATATGTATGTCTCGGACTCGTTGCGGTATTTCAAATATTCCCTCTTATATGGCTCGTAATCTTCTCTTTAAAGGATAGCCGTGAGATTTTTGCTTCTCCACCGCTTTCCTTACCAGAGGAATTAAAGTGGGAAAACTACGTGAAAGTATGGCAAGGCGATATCGCAGTCTATTTCTTTAATAGTGTATGGTACACACTAGTTGCCATTATTTTGACTGTCATCCTTGCAAGCATGGCTACATTCGCAATCACACGAATGAAGTGGAAATTAAGTTCGTTTGTATTAGGCTTGTTCATGGTAGGACTTATGATTCCGATACACTCTTCTTTAATTCCATTATTTAAAATGTTTTTAACGGTTGATTTAATTGACAATCCATTATCGATTATTATCACGTACACAGCCTATAATTTGCCGATTACGATGATGATATTGCTCGGATTCTATTACACATTACCGAAAGAGATAGAAGAAGCTGCGATTATTGATGGCTGTTCTATTAACCGGCTATTCTTCCGAATTATTTTACCAATGACAGTTCCGGTCATGTCCACCACTGTTATTATTAACATGATTTATAACTGGAACGAATTTGTATTTGTTAATACGTTTATCAGCTCAGATAAATACAAAACGTTGACGGTTGGTATCCAAAACTTCATCGGTCAGTATATGACAGATTGGGGTGCGATTGGGGCAACACTAGTAATTAGTATTCTACCTATTTTAATTGCATTTTTATTCTTCAGTAACAAAATTGTCGAAGGTATTTCTGCGAGCGCTGTTAAGGGATAAAAGTCTTGGACAGAATTCTACGGCATTCGCTACAGTGCGGATGCCGTTGTTATTTTCCAATCTTGCAGATACCAACGACTAAATTTAGTCATACCATCTATAACGGAAAGGATGAAAAGCATGGCAACGATTCAAAATCCAATTTTAACGGGGTTCAACCCAGATCCGAGTATTTGTAGAGCAGGAGAAGATTATTACATTGCGGTATCCACGTTTGAATGGTTTCCAGGTGTAGGGATTTATCATTCAAAGGACTTAAAAAACTGGCGTCTTGTTTCTCGACCACTTAATCGATTAAGCCAATTAAATATGATGGGAAATCCCGATTCGGGTGGAATTTGGGCGCCTGCGCTTTCCTATAGCGATGGGAAGTTTTGGCTGATCTATACAGATGTAAAAGTAACCGATGGTCGCTGGAAGGATTGCCATAACTATCTCGTTACTTGTGACACGATTGATGGAGAGTGGTCCGAGCCTATCCATATGAATAGCTCAGGATTTGACCCATCCTTATTCCATGACGATGATGGCAAGAAGTACTTTGTCAATATGGTTTGGGATCACCGTATAACAAATCACAGTTTCTATGGCATTGTCCTGCAAGAGTATAGTGTAGAGCAAGAAAAATTAGTAGGGGAAAAGAAAGTCATTTTTAAAGGAACAGATGTCATGCTAACAGAAGCACCACACCTTTATAAACTGAATGGCTACTATTATCTACTAACAGCTGAAGGTGGTACGAAATATGATCACCAATCAACGATTGCTCGTTCCAAAGATTTATGGGGATCATATGAAGTACATCCAGAAAATCCGTTAATCACATCCATGCCATATCCGAGAAATCCTTTACAAAAGGCGGGGCACTCTTCCATCGTACAAACTCATACAGATGAGTGGTTCCTCGTTCATTTAACAGGTCGTCCATTACCGAGAGACGGGCAACCATTGTTAGATCCAAGAGGATTCTGTCCATTAGGCCGGGAAACAGCAATCCAACGATTAGAGTGGAGAAATGACTGGCCGTATGTAGTGGGTGGAAATCAACCATCTGTAGAAGTGGAAGGACCAGCTATTGAGGAAGTTGTATGGGAAGAGGATTATCCAGAGAAAGATGATTTTGATTCAGCAACCTTAAACCTAAACTTCCAGACGTTAAGAATTCCGCTTGGGGAAGATACAGTGTCCTTAAAAGATAACCCTGGCCACTTACGTTTATATGGAAAAGAATCGCTTACTTCGAAGTTTACCCAAGCATATGTAGCTCGTCGTTGGCAACATTTTAACTTTACGGCGGAAACGAGAGTAGCTTTTAAACCTGAAACCTTCCAGCAATCTGCCGGGCTAGTTAATTACTACAACACGCAAAACTGGACATCTCTTCAAGTCTCTTGGCATGAAGAAAAAGGACGCATTTTGGAACTGATGACTTGTGACAACTTTACGTTCGATCAACCATTAGTCGGGAATGAAATTGTCGTTCCGGATGAAGTGGAGTATGTGTACTTACGTGTAGAAGTAAAAACAAATACGTACCAATATTCTTATTCCTTCGATGGAGATAAATGGGAGACGATCCCAGTCGTGTTTGAATCCTACAAACTTTCCGATGACTATATTCAAGGTGGAGGATTCTTTACAGGTGCATTCGTAGGAATGCAATGTCAGGATACATCCGGAGAGCACAAGCACGCTGATTTTGACTATTTCGTGTACAAACCAAGGAATGCATAATTTAATTTACTTAAACAATTCAAAAGATAGAAAAGCATTAAATAGTAGTTATTTCCCTATTATTTAATGCTTTTTATTGTCTTTTTTTAAAAACAATATATGGAGACTAAACATTTTCTCTACACGATATGATGAATTATATGGTTTATTGTTAATTATTGTGAAGAACTAAAAATAATTTTAAAAATAGTCAGAATACTATTTGCTTTTTGGTAAAATAATGTAAAGTGAATATATGGAACAAAAACTAAATATTGGAGGTTATAAAGAAATGCCGAATTTTAAAAAAGTTTTTTTTAGTTTACTTTCTGTATGTATGGTTCTTGGACTCAGTTTTACCGTAGGAAATCCCGTATCAGCATCGAAATTAACTCCCCCGAATAATGAAGAAAACATTATCCAACCTCAATGTGCTACTTGCAATCACTACGAAGGGTATATAAAATCTCAAACACTTATAAGCAAAAAATATTTAGGTAAAGTAACCAAAAGTTCTGGATATGCAATAAATGCCAAGTTTACTGTTTACGGTGTGACTTTTGGTGGAAGCAGAACTTACTCAGAAAGTCGTGTTTTCAGAGAATATAGTGTGAAAAGAAAGTATGTTATGCATTTTGATGTTTACAATGGAGCAGGGTACAAAATTGATTCATTTGATACAACGAGATATATAACAACAAAAGAATATGAGAGATCAATCTGATAAATATACCAAAAACTGAAGAGATAACTCTCTTCAGTTTTTTTATATGTAATTTATTCATTAAGGATAGGTGAAATTTATATTTGATTTGAAAACCTTACCTTTTTGACACTATCTTAAAAAAAGATTTGGTGTTATATATCTTGGGAACTACGTTGTTAGGATGGGTAGGCGCTTTCCTTAAATAATTGAGTTTGCCAATATTAAAAGGCTAAAAATATGGTTAGGAAATTATTTATGGAGTGTATGAATATTGGAACTAGGATGTTATTCGTTTTGGAATATGTATATGAGGTAACAATACCCACCAAAAAGATATACGGCGAATTTATCAAAGAAATAGGATGAATACACATAAAAAGTGTAGCACTAAGTAAAATACTACTTTTTTTTGAAAAAACCTCCGTTAGCTTCGAATAGATCATTCCTCTAAATAAAAATTCTTCCCAAATTGGACTCAAAAAAACAGTACCAAGTACATAGCTAATAAATGAATTAGTTTTTGGTTCTAGCAGCTCTACTTTAACATCGGGTTCAAGATGAAACGAGATAATTAATGCGTTTAAGAATAATAAATAGAGAAACAAAAGGAAGAATGATTTAAAAACCGTTAAATAATGGTTTAGATTTTTAAGCTGAACATTAGCGATGATACGAGAACAATACTTTTTGGTACGACTATTAGAAATCACAATGAAGAGGAAAACGATGAATAAAACAATAGATTCCGCATACCAAGGAAAAAAATTAAAAATCTTATTAAGGAAGTAAATTATATAACTTATCAAAAAGAAAATGACCGAAATACTACCTATTTCCTTCCATGTTAATGTATCTACTAACGTTCGATCCTTAACTAGATTGGTCAATTATTAATCTCCTCCTCTACATGTTGTCAAGGTGATAAACCTTTACATTTAATTTTATCATTAACACATTAAAATTCTAGGAGTTCTTCTGCTTTTTAGCAATCCGCTGAAAAGCATCATTGGCGAGCCACATGGAAATAAATGCATACGTACTACTACCGAATATAAAGGCAAGAGCTGGGACAGCATCATACACAAAGTATAGGGAGCCTAAACATATGATCATCATGAGACTGTGAAAAGGACTGATGAGCATGATGAGAAAGGCATTTTTCATGTTTTGCCAGAGAGATACGTCAAAGTGAACATAAGCTGGGAAAATATAAAAAACAAACAGTAAAAATACAACTAAACCTACAAGAAATGGAATCGAACTAAGCTGAAGCATCTCGCTAATATTTAATTGCAGGAATATGAGATTAAAGATTATGATCCCGGACACCACTACGATAAATAATCCTAAAAGATTACTTTTTAAAAACTCTTTTTTATAGAAGGCCCAAAACGTTTGGAAGAGAGGAAGGTCACTATTTCCTTGTAGCCACTTCCGAATGATGGCGAAGCTTGTGATGGTTGCAGGAAAGATTCCTAATATAATTCCACCAAGACATGTAAATAGAAACCATAATATATGTAGATAGGCAAACCTTGTGATCCATTCTAGTATTCTATAGAGGACACCGCCTGCAGGATTCATGAATACTCCTCCTCATTTTGTTGTTACATCGGATATTCAAAGGGATCCGGGTACTGTGATCCAGAAATGGTCAAGTCCAGATAAGGTACCCGAAATCGAGCGAACCGTTGCTACAAAGGCATTTCCGCTTTTGTATAAGCTAACGATTTTTATTATAAAGCCTTCACACTATTTGTCCAAATTCTTCACCCGATAAGTTTATCATAAACTTTGTTTATGTAATAGACAAACTAATATAAGATTGGTATAATTAGGTCATGAAAGCATTTACAATAAAAGTTATCTTACATACCTAAGTGGAGCATTTGCGAATCGGTATGTAAACGCTTTATAAAGCGTGATCTAATACATTAGGAGGTTACAAAATGAGTTATTTCCCTAACATTGGCAAAATTAACTATGAAGGTGCCAAATCAACGAATCCATACGCATTTAAATTTTACAACCCAGAAGAAAAAATCGGTGGCAAAACGATGGAGGAATTCCTTCGTTTCGGTGTAGCCTACTGGCATACATTTACTGCGGACCTTTCTGATCCATTTGGTACAGGCTCTGCCGTGCGCTCATGGGATAAATTCTCTGGAATGGACGCTGCAAAAGCACGTGTTGAAGCAGCATTTGAATTTTTTGAAAAACTTGGTGTTCCTTACTTCTGTTTCCATGATGTAGATATTGCACCAGAAGGAGATAGCTTAAAGGAAACCTATCAAAATCTAGACACTATTGTTGCGATGATTAAAGATTACATGAAAGATAGTAAAACAAAGTTACTTTGGAATACAGCAAATAACTTTACGAATCCACGCTTTTTGCATGGTGCAGCATCTTCTAACAATGCGGATGTGTTTGCATACTCTGCTGCAAAAGTGAAAAAAGGCTTAGAAATTGGGAAAGAACTAGGTGCTGAAAACTATGTATTCTGGGGTGGTCGTGAAGGATACGAAACCCTTCTAAATACAGACATGAAATTAGAAATGGATAATTTAGGTCGATTCTTCCACATGGCTGTTGATTATGCAAAAGAAATCGGATTTGATGCTCAATTCCTTATCGAACCGAAACCGAAAGAACCGACGACACACCAATATGACTTTGATGTAGCAACAGGCTATGCATTCCTACAGCACTACGGGTTACAAGATCATTTTAAATTTAATATCGAGGCAAACCACGCAACTTTAGCGGGTCATACATTTGAGCATGAGCTTCGTTATGCACGTGTAAACGGCATGCTTGGTTCGGTTGATGCGAACCAAGGTGATCCATTACTTGGATGGGATACAGATGAGTTCCCAACAGACCTTTACTCCACCACGCTAGCGATGTATGAAATCATTAAAAATGGTGGATTAGGGCGCGGTGGTCTAAACTTTGATGCGAAAGCACGAAGAGGATCCTTCGAGCCAGAAGATCTTTTCCATGCACACATTGCCGGAATGGATGCTTTTGCAATAGGATATAAAGTCGCTCAAAAGCTAATCGATGATAAAGTATTAGACGGTGTCATTGAAAACCGTTATCGAAGCTATACGGAAGGTGTTGGAAAAGACATCGTAGAAGGTAAAACAGACTTCCGTAAGCTGGAAGAACATGCGCTAAGTCTTAACGAAATCAAACACGAGTCTGGACGACTTGAGCACATAAAAGCGACACTTAACCAGTATTTACTTCGTGCTTATGCAGAATAATTCCCTAACTATACTAGGGAGAGGGTGACAGGATGAAATACGTAATTGGAGTAGACTTAGGAACAAGTGCGGTTAAAATTCTCTTGGTTGATCAATTAGGTTCAGTTGTGCAAGAGGTTTCCAAGTCATACTCGCTCATTCAAGAAAAGACAGGGTATAGTGAACAGGCCCCCCAGGACTGGGTCGATCAGACAGTTGCAGGACTGTCTGATCTGGTTCAATCCTTTAATGGAAATGTAGTTGATATTGAAGGAATTAGTTTCTCCGGACAAATGCATGGACTCGTCTTACTGGATGAACATCAGGAACCACTTCGCCATGCTATTTTATGGAATGATACGAGAACGACAGAGCAATGTAAACAAATTTATGAAGCGGTTGGAGAAGAGCGATTGCTCGACATTACAAAAAACCCAGCGCTTGAAGGGTTTACTTTGCCAAAAATCTTGTGGGTGAAGCAAAATGAGCCTCATATTTATGAGAAAGCAGCTTCGTTTGTTTTACCAAAAGATTATGTACGCTTAAAGCTTACCGGTGCATTGCACATGGAATATTCAGATGCAGCAGGTACATTGATGTTAGATGTTGCAAACAAAGCATGGAGTTCAGAAGTATGTGAACAACTTGATATTGATGTTGACCTTTGTCCACCACTAGTTGCCTCTCATGCAGAAGTGGGTACACTAACTCCTGAGATGGCAAAAGCAACTGGATTATCAGTCGACACAAAAGTGTTTGCTGGTGGTGCGGATAATGCATGTGGTGCGATTGGTTCCGGTATTTTAGAAGAAGGAAAATCTTTATGTAGTATTGGTACTTCTGGTGTTGTTCTTTCCTATGAAGAAAACAATGATAAGGATTTCGGAGGAAAAGTTCATTATTTTAACCATGGAGAAGAAAGTGCCTATTATACGATGGGAGTAACCCTTTCCGCTGGGTACAGCTTAACTTGGTTTAAAGAAGTATTTGCAAAAGAAGAGTCCTTTGATGAACTAGTCGCAGATGTTCATACCGTTTCTCCTGGTTCGGATGGGTTACTGTTTACTCCCTATTTAGTTGGAGAAAGAACCCCGCATGCAGATGCTAACATTCGAGCTAGCTTTATTGGTATGGATAGTTCGCATGAACGAAAGCACTTCGTACGCGCTGTACTCGAAGGAATAACCTTTTCACTGCATGAGTCGATTGAGATATTCCGGGAAAGTGGCAAAACCATTGATTCTATTATTTCAATCGGTGGAGGAGCAAAAAATGAAGATTGGTTACAAATGCAAGCAGATATTTTCAATGCGGAGGTTGTAAAGTTAACGAGTGAGCAAGGACCAGGAATGGGTGCGGCGATGTTAGCGGCTTATGGATGCGGCTGGTTTGAATCTCTGCAGGATTGCTCAAAAGCGTTTGTAAAACAAGCAAAAACGTATCAACCAAATCCAGATCGCGTTGAACGTTATCAAGCTCTGTTTGATGTGTATAAACAAGTGTATGCACAAACGCAAGCGATGAACGAACAATTAGTTCCATTTAGAAAGTAGATTAAAACTAACCCCATTTAATAATAGAAAGAAGGCTAAGCAGAATATGCTTAGCCTTCTTTGTTTTGGGGTAGTGGGCTTATAGGCTGGGAAGTAGTAATGGGCGAGATTGCCTGACAATTTGGGCGACTACATCAATCTATTAGTAATCTAAACCAAAAAAATCAGTTAGATGCCCAAGATATGGACGAACCTCTACCACATCATCTCCACAATGAATTGTCGAAAAATGACGAATCTCTTATTCGCTTTAATTCACACTTTATAGGCTGAAAATATAGAGAATCTTGCCAAAAAAACAATTCTTCTCCTGTGGAAATGGTGCTATAATAAAAGTATATTAATGTCGAATTGTGTCTGTAAATGGAGGCTAACATGGATTACTCATCATCCTATTGGAAATCTAAAAAATTTGGGCTTAGAATTATGGTCGCTATTTCTGCTGTGGTGGGGTTATTTGTCTTGATGTTTTTTGTTTCAAAGAGCATGATTGCTCATAATACCATCCATCACCTTGAAGAAGTAATGGATGAAGTGACTTTTGATATTGAAGCAGATGCAACTCAATTAATGTCAGATCTCCAGCAGTTAGGGGAAACGGTTCAAAAAGAAAAGGATTTATATATGAAGTCGATTGAAGAAGTGAATGGATACTTGGAAGGTATTTCTGTTTTATCTCCTTTGATTGATGGGGGGACGGTAGTGGATGCGGATGGGGATGTTGTTGGTTTTTATCCTTCCGATATTGCACCTGTGAAAAACCTTTCGGATCGTACTTATGTACAAGAAGCTATCAAGTCGAAGTCTATATATATATCTAATATTGTCCAAACCAAAACAAATCGCAGTGTAATCGTGGTCGCCGTCCCTATTTTAAAGGGGAATAAAGTGGAGAGAGTTGTCAATCTTTCCATTCGTTTAGGTGATAATAAGCTTTATGATGTGCTCGGCAGGTCGATTGCAGCAAAGGGACTTCCTAATACGTATATCGTAGATGAGCAAGGCTCGATTATCTTTGATTCGGAGATTGATAGACTCGGAAAAGAGAATCAATATCCTGAAGTTACAGAAAAGGCTTTAAATAAAGAATCTGGTCATATGAAGGTAACATTAGAAAATGAACGAACGATGTATGCTTTTTATCATTACATTCCTAGTATGAGGTGGGGGATTGTTAGCTTTGTTCCAACCAATCCACCCTCTCATATCGTTCGGGCGTATCTTCCGTACGGAATTATGATGCTTGGTGGCTTTACTTTACTCGCAATGCTTGTGTTTTTGTTGGTTCAATCCAGAACGAGAAAACAGCTACAAACCTTATCTAACGCAATGGAACAAGTAAGTGCAGGAGACTTTACACAAAAGGTGACAGGAATTGATTCATCGTCACAAGTGGGAGTTGTTGCCTCCAAATTTAATGATATGATGAGGGATTTAGAGCAAGCAAGAGAAGATATCAAGGCACAAACTTTATTACGGGAGCAACAAAGAAGGTTTCTTAACCGTGTTGTGAATAACAATCCAAGTCCAATCTATGTGATGGATTGGGATGGAAAATATCTCCTAGTAAATTATGAGTACGCGTCCCTATTTAATCAGACGCCGGAAGAGATGATAGGCAAAACAGAAGCAGAAGTTAACCCTAATCTAAAGAGTGCGGAACGAACGCTAGAGATTAATCGAGAAGTAATGGATACGAATACAGAATTACGGGATGAAGAGTATTTCTTCGATTATCAAGGGAATATGCGATGGTTCCAGTATGGGAAAGTTCCTATTATATCTTTAGAAGAAGATCGCATGCATGTTTTGTATGTAGGTACAGACATTACAGACTTAAAGAGACAAGAGGAGCAAATCAGACATTTAGCTTTCCATGATGAATTAACTAGTCTGCCGAATCGAAAAATGTTTAAAAAAGAGCTAGAAGATTTGTTGGTATATATGGAAGAAAAAACAGATTATCTGTCAGCATTACTATATTTTGATTTAGATCGTTTTAAATATGTCAATGATACATTCGGTCACGAAGCTGGAGATGTCATCCTTCAAGACATCAGCTACCGCATACAGCAATGTGTGGAGGCTAAGGGTGCTATTTTTCGGCTCGGTGGGGATGAGTTTACAGTCCTTCTTCCACATATTAAAGATAGACAAGAGGCAGCGGAGACATCGAAACAAATCCTGACCTGTCTAACAGAACCTTACGATTATAAGGGTCACCGTATTATTATTACAGCAAGTATCGGAATTAGTCTGTTTGCAGCGAATCACTCTTCGGTGGATACGATTGTGAAACAGGCAGATATTGCGATGTATCAGTCGAAGCTTCAAGGGAAGAACACATTCCGATTCTATTCTGAAGAAATGGAGACAGAAGTTTCTACGAGACTTCGATTAGAAGTGGATCTTCAGCAGGCTTTAAAGCGGGATGAGCTTTCGATTCACTACCAACCTATTATCGATAATCAAAGTGGAAAGATGGTCGGAATGGAGGCATTGCTCCGATGGGAGCACTCTAAACTTGGTTATATTTCTCCGGGTACCTTTATCCCAATCGCAGAGGAAATTGGTCTTATTGAGCAGATTGGGAATTGGGTGTTAAGAAATGCTTGTTACAAGGCGAAGTATTGGCAGGATCAAGGGTATCCTCCAGTAAAGCTATCGGTAAACCTCTCTGCTCTGCAATTAAAAAATAATGCTATTGTACAGCGTGTAAATAATATTTTAGAAGAAACAAAGCTGGAGCCGAAATGGTTAGAATTAGAGATTACAGAATCGTCGGTTATGGAAAATAAAGACAAAGTGATTCAAATTCTGAAACAGTTAAGACAATTAGGGGTAAGCGTGGCGATTGATGATTTTGGAATTGGATATTCTTCTTTGAATTCTTTAGAAAGCTTACCAATTGATACATTAAAAATCGATAAGACGTTTGTAGGTAAGTTAGAGGAAAAGACAAGTGATGTTATTTTATCCGCTATATTAGATTTAGCCGAAAAACTAAAGCTTACGGTTGTGGCGGAAGGTATTGAGACAGAGGAACAGCATCGTTATTTAAAGGAAAAATACTGTCATAAGCTACAAGGATTTTTATTCAGTCAGCCGTTGAATGAAGAATGGTTTGGAAATTTTCTAGAACGATTAAAGTAAGAATACAGAAGGAGAAACCAGCATGTATTGGTTTCTCCTTCTGTATTATGAGAGCAGATAAATAAGTAGGTACGTTAGAGCTGCAATCGTTGCAGTAATGGGCAAGGTGATAACCATTCGTTTGGCAACTCCCCAATGACGCCCTTTCTACGGTGTGATGCAATTATACTGCCCCAAGCAAGGGTTGTCATTTGATAGAAAATCTTATCGACTATAGGTGTTAACCTAATGGAATCCTGTTACATAAGATGGGGGATAGGGAGGTAGGAATATGACATTACCAGCGATAGATTTAGGTTTAATGACAGAGCATTTGTCTGCACATAAAGGACTGATTCATAAACTGAGAATGTATGAGGGGATGGTCTCTTATCCGACACTTCGATTTTTGTTGGAGTTAAATCAGGAAATGCTACACGCTCATGTGGAAGCAATGATGGCATTTATTCATCCTAACTATCACGGAGAAGTAGCAATCCCTCCATTGCCGGTTCTGTCTTTAGAGGAGCTTCATGGAAATGGAAACATAGCTTCTCAAAAAAGTGACAAGGCAATTACAATGGAATCTAAATCTTCCTCTAAAATGATGGCCAACGAAAATTTTATGTCAGCAAGCTTAATGAAGGATGCCAATGTACGTTCCGTTCATGTTGAGATGTCTTATCAGCAATCTACTATGCAACAGCTCTATCGGGAGTTTGCAGACCGGATGGGGTGGAGTATTGTCACGCCAACTTCCGAAAGAAATCAAGCGGAAATATATAACCATTTCTATCACATGTTTTCTAACGAATAAAAGCAGCTCATTACGGAGCTGCTTGCTTAATTATGATCTTCAAATAATGGACTGACTGGTTGATATTCGAACACGCGAATAATGGCTTCACTTAATAGTGGGGCAATGGTAAGTTGTGTAATTTTGTCTAATCGTTTTTCTTCCGGTAAGTAAATGCTATTGGTTACAACCAATTCTTTCACGTCGGAATCTTTAATTTTTTCAATGGCCATGCCAGAAAGTACAGGATGTGTACAACATGCATAAACTTCTTTTGCGCCGTTTTGGCGTAACACGTTTGTACCTGTAGACACACGGTTACCAGTATCAATAATATCGTCAATAAGAATAACCGTTTTATTTTCAATGTTCCCAACAATGTTCGTTTCTCCAGCTATGTACTCTCTTGGACCACGCTTATCAATAATTGCAATTGGCGCTTTAAGCCTTTCAGCAAGCTGACGAGCACGTTTTACACTTCCGTGGTCAGGTGCAACAACTACAACGTCCTCCAATTGTTTCTTTTCAAAATAATCACTTAAGATAGGAATACCGATAAGTTGGTCAACTGGTATATTGAAAAAGCCTTGTGCTTGCGGAGCGTGAAGGTCAATGGAAATGACACGGGTTGCTCCTGCTTTTTGGATTAGATCAGCTATTAGCTTTGCTGTAATAGGCTCTCTAGAACGTGCTTTTCTATCTTGGCGGGCATATCCGTAGTATGGAATAACGACATTAATGGTCTTCGCTGAAGCACGTTTTAATGCGTCAATCATAATGAGGAGTTCCATGATGTGTTGGTTAACCGGTTCGCTTGTGGATTGAACGACAAATACATCACATCCGCGGACACTTTCTTCTATACTAATTTGAACTTCACCATCACTAAATTGGTTCACGGAGCATTTACCAAGCTTTACTCCAATGTTGGCTGCAATCTCTGCAGCAAGGTCTGGATTGGAATTTAACGAGAATACTTTCAGTCGGGAATTTTCGTACGTTTGAGCCATGAAACAGCTTCCTCCTTCTAAACACACTACTTAAAGTATAACATAATTAGACATTATTTATTGCTAGAAAGCCTCATGAATTCAACGAAAAGGGGCTGGGACATAACGAAAAGGATAAGCCGAAAAGCCGAGCAACAGCCTATACTAGCTACGAAAATATACGTAGACTCCAGCGGGAGGAAAGGCATCGGTGAGACCCCACAGGAGGCTCACCAGCCGCCCGCGGAAAGCGTCGTATATTTCCGGAGCGGGGTATAGGCTCCTAATTATTATTGTTCGTTTTTTCATTGCTTCCTATACTTTTGTCTCAACCTCCAAAAAAGATTATGTTCTATTTAGTTCGTTCTTTAATAATTCAATGCCTTCAGGACTGAGAACTAGTTTTCCATTACAAAAGACTTTATTTTCATTAGAAATTTCTCCTGTTATGGCACAAGCTAAATTCGATTCGTATTTTCGAAGAATAATCTTGTCCTCTTCTGTGAAAATTTCTAATGGATCCCTTTCTTCGATTTGGAAGCTTGCTCGCAGTTCTTTAGGTAAAACAACTCGACCAAGTTGGTCCACTCTTCGCACAATACCCGTGCTTCTCATAATTATAAACCTCCTACTAGATTACAAGTTTATTGTAAATAATATGTTAATAATTATCAAATATTTAATTTATTGGTAATAAAATATTCGTAGGCATTCACCCATTTCTTACTCTTTACATAGGATGTCATATAGAGCAAAAAAGGAGTGATGGCATGGTGGGAAGTGAAAAACATTATTACGCTGGAGGGAATACAGCCGAAGGCTTCTATAATTTATTTGAATCCAACCTTCAAGGATTGGATCGTGTATATATTTTAAAAGGTGGTCCTGGTACAGGGAAATCTAGTTTAATCAAAAGGTTATCCGATACATGGCAAGAAAAAGGGTATATGGTAGAAAACATTCATTGCTCCTCTGATCCCGCGTCCTTAGATGGGTTAATTATTCCTGAATTGAAATTTGGGGTGTTTGACGGGACAGCACCACATGTTATGGAGCCCAAAGCACCAGGTGCGGTAGAACACTATGTAAATGTAGGGGTGGCGTGGGATACAGAGATATTGGAAAAGAATAAACAGGATATCCTTCACTATCAACATCAAATAGCACAGGCTTACAATCGTGCCTACGCTTCTTTCAAAGAGGCATTACGTATTCATGACGATTTGGAAGCTATTTATATTCAAGAAATGGATTTTCAAAAAGCAAACGAAGTGACAGAAGACTTAATTCAAAAAATAATAGGAGGAAAAGCAAAGTAACCAGATAGAAGGCACGACTAGACATCGCTTTTTCGGTGCTTCAACACCAGATGGTGCGGTGGACTTCATTCCAAATTTAACAGAAGATCTGTCCAAACGCTATTTTATTAAAGGGCGAGCAGGTACTGGTAAGTCAACCTTATTGAAGAAAGTAGCTAAAGCAGCAGAGCAAAAACACTTCGATGTGGAAGTGTACCACTGTGGATTTGACCCGAACAGTGTGGATATGGTAATCATCCGCGAGCTCGGAGTATGCGTATTTGACAGTACAGCACCCCATGAATATACACCAGAACGCCATGGTGACGAAATTGTGGATTTGTACGAAACTAGCGTCACACCAGGAACAGATGAGCGGTATCGTGCAGACATTGAAACCTATACAAAAGGGTATAAACGCGGGATACAAGAAGGAGTATCTTATTTACAAGAGGCTAAACAGCTTCATGATGAATTGGAGAAATATTATATTGGAGCAACCGACTTTTCAATTGTAGATCAAATATATGGAAATTTAAATATTGTATTGCAAGAAATAGAGGATAAGGGAGAAGAAAAGAGATTATGATTACGTAAGTAGTTCAGTTAAAATTTGTACCTTTTAACTGAACTACTTTTTCATATGAAAAAGGGTATGATTGGTAGTACAACTTGCAATTCTAATCGCACAACCACCTTTTAATATTTTGAAGATGAATTGGTATCGTTTTGGTAAAATAAGGTGTAAGGTGCGTGATTCAACAAACAGTGCGGTTATGATGGAGAATAAGATGAGTAATTCCCTATAAGGTGATGTGGAGAAAGGAGGAATAATGTGAACACGAAAGAACTTATACTGCAACAATTTAAAGCATGTCATAATACAAACACTTGGTTTGTATCTTTGAAAACTGCATTGGAAGGACTGAATTACGAACAAGTCTCAAACAAAAGTGAAAATTCTACAAATACGATATTAGAGATTGTTAATCATCTATATTTTTATAACCAACTTGAATTAAATAGGTTCAAAAATTTACCAGATAATAGTAGTGTGGAAGACAATAATGATACATTTAATAACGTACAAGAAACAAGTTGGGAAATTCTAGTAGAACAACTTCTAAAAACTATGACACATTGGGAAAATGAGATCGAGAGTTGTGCAGAAAAGAATTTAGAAAAATCCATAGACAGCCTTACTTATATCAATTTACACAATGCGTATCATATAGGACAAATTTTGCATATTCGAAAGAGTCTTGGCTTATGGGATGAAAATAAAGGAATTCATTATACCTTTTGAATGCTTAAAAGTTCTTGTTCAAAAATGAGTGCATTTCTTTAATAGGTAATAATCTATCTACCATCTGAAATTTTGAAACATGATTACAATTATTATAGGGTTTAATAGATTAGATGGTCTAATAGGATAAGAGTACCTAAATCGATTGAACATATTTTCAAATAACTGTTGAGAATGCCAGTAATGAATATGCTTTTTTTAGACTCAAATTACATATTTAGGGTAAGTATTTTTTAACTCTTTGATAATTATTAGAGGTTTGTGAATTGGGTTCCATTTTGTTTGCAAGACACCCGAAAATACCGCAACTATTAATTCGACCATAAAAAAAGAGCATTAAATTCTTTGCAATTCAATGCTCAAACAATATTGTATTGTACGTTTTTGTACCTCTAAACTGAATGGCTAAATTTTAGCGGTGTTATTTTTTCTACTCTACAAAATTTTACTTAAGAACGATTGTGTTCTAGGGTTTTGTGGATTGGAGAAGATTTGATCAGGATCGCCTTCTTCTTGGATAATTCCTTCATCCATGAAGATAACTCTATCTCCTACTTCACGAGCGAAGCCCATTTCGTGGGTCACGACGACCATCGTCATTCCTTCTTGGGCGAGCTCCTTCATTACCTCTAGTACATCCCCAACGAGCTCTGGATCTAAGGCGGATGTCGGTTCGTCAAAAAGCATAACTTTTGGATTCATTGCGAGTGCACGGGCAATCGCTACACGTTGCTTTTGTCCACCAGATAAGCTATCAGGATACACATCGGCTTTGTCAGAAAGCCCAACTTTTTTTAATAATGGTAAGCCAATTTTTTTCGCTTCTTCTGCGGACATCCCTTTCACTTTAATCGGTGCTAGTGTAATGTTTTCTAATACCGTTTTATGTGGAAAAAGATTGAAATGCTGGAATACCATTCCTACGTCTGTTCGAAGCTTGTTGATATCGGTTGATTTTTCGGTTAAGTCTATTCCATCTATCTCGACATGACCAGAGGTGATGTCTTCTAGTAGGTTTAAACAGCGAAGGAACGTACTTTTACCTGAACCAGAAGGACCGATGACACAAACTACTTCTTTCTCTTTAATCTCTGCGTCAATGCCCTTCAGTACTTCCAATGAGCCAAACGATTTGTGTAAATCTTTTACGGTAATCATTTATACATCCAGCTTCCTTTCTAATCTTCTTAAATAAATTGATGTTGGGATTGTTATTAATAAATATAGTAAACAAACCATGAGTAAAGTTTCAAATATTTCGAATGTAGAATTATAATATTGTCTTCCCATATAGACTAATTCTGGAATAGCAATTACAGAAAAGATAGACGTATCTTTTAAACTAATAACGAATTGGTTCCCTAGTGGTGGGATCATTCTTTTGAAGGCTTGTGGCCAGATAATGTATCGTAATGTTTGTTTTTCGGACAGCCCTAGAGAACGACCAGCTTCTCTTTGACCTGGTGCAATCGAATAAACCGCACCTCTTACAATTTCTGCAATATAAGCACCTGCGTTAATAGCAATGGCGATAACACCGGCAGTAAAAGCGTTAATACTGATTCCGATTAAATCTTCCGTCAACCCATAATACAAGAATAATACTTGAGCGAGGATAGGGGTTCCACGGACAATTTCTACATACACAGTAGATATTGCTCGAATAAGTTTAACTTTGGATAGTTTACCAATTCCAAAGATTCCTCCTAAAATAAAGCCGAAGAACAGTCCGAGAACGGTAATAATAACAGTCCAATATAACCCTTGAAAAAGAAAGGGGAGGGACTGGATATAAGGTGTATTTGCTAATTGATCCATGTTAGAATCTCTCCTTGGTTCGTTTTGGTTTTCTGTATTAGCCTAATTAATTGCAATAGGTGCAGACCCTTGATGAAAAAAGCGTAACAAGCACAGCCTGTTACGCC
This sequence comes from Radiobacillus deserti, assembly GCF_007301515.1. Taxonomy (GTDB): domain Bacteria; phylum Bacillota; class Bacilli; order Bacillales; family Amphibacillaceae; genus Radiobacillus; species Radiobacillus deserti. The sequence goes on along the minus strand of NZ_CP041666.1, from coordinate 2,857,258 downwards.
TCTATCCAATAAAGCTATTAGGATTTATTGTGGAGGCTCTGTACCGAACCATTTTTTGTAGATTTCATCATACGTACCATCTTCTTTCAAGGTGGAAAGTGCTTCGTTCACTGGATCCACAAGTTCAGAGTCTTTAGGGAAGGCGATTCCATATGGTTGACCTTCTAACACATCACCAACCGTTTTAAGCTTATCTGGTGCATTTTCTTTAATGTAGTAGGTCACGTTTGGTAAGTCATAAAGCACTGCATCTAAACGGCCTTTTTCAAGGTTCATGTAAGCCGTTACGATTTCTGGATAGGCAACAACTTCCGCATCAGTATTTTCTTTTAAGTATGCTTCAGCAGTGGAACCTTGGCGTGCACCAACCTTTAATCCACTCACATCGTCAATGGATGTGATATCAGAATCCTTCGGTACTGCAAGAATCAGACCAGAATCATAGTAAGAATCGGAGAAGGAGATGGTTTCTTTTCGTTTATCCGTTATGGAAATACCAGCTATTCCTATTGGGAATTTTCCAGAACGCATGGAAGCAAGTAACCCATCAAACTCCATCGTTTTGAATTCTACATTAAAGCCAGCCTCATCTGCGATTGCTTTGATTAAATCAATATCAAACCCTTCCATCTCACCGGATTCTGGGTTTTTATATTCAAAAGGCTGGAAGTTCGCATCTGTTGCAACTGTATATGTTTTTTCTCCATCTGAATCTCCAGAGGTAGAATCACCTGTTCCGCACGCAGCCAATAGACCGGTGGATAAAACAAGTGCAAGTAAAGCTAGTAATCTCTTTTTCATTTTTTTTGTTGCCCCCTTTGTAATTTGACCACTAACAATTATCTCAATAATCGAAAAAAAATGAAAAATGCAAAATTAGTGATTTCTAAGGATGAAAGCGGGTTAGCAGCTATGAGTCATTTATGAGGTGCCATTGTTTATAAATACGCCCCTATTGTTAGATATTCTTGCAGATACTAAAAAATGACTATTGATTGTTGTTTTGAGATGATAGGTATGGAACGAGAATGCTCTATGTTGATACATATATAAAAGAAAAAAGTCCGGAACTATAATTCCGGACTTCACATCGGTTATTTTTGAGAGGCGTGCACTAACTGTTTTGCTTTTAGTTTTTCAAGCATATCTGCCGTCATTTTTTCTAAATCATACTTCGCTTCAAATCCCCATTCAAATTTAGCTGCAGTTGCATCAATGGAATTTGGCCAACTATCTGCAATTGCTTGACGAACCGGATCTACGTCGTATTGTAAGGTGAAGGATGGAATATGCTTTTGAATGGCTTTAGCAAAATCTTCTGGTTCGACACTCATCGCCGTTACATTAAATGCATTTCGGTGTATTAATTTTTCCGGATCTGCTTCCATTAGTTGAATAATAGCTTCGATTGCATCTGGCATATACATCATATCCATATAGGTGCCTTTATTAATGTAGGATGTGTACGTTCCTTCTTCTATTGCTTTATAATAAATATCTACCGCATAATCCGTTGTTCCACCACCCGGTAGCGTTTCGTATGAAATTAGGCCAGGGAAACGAACGCTTCTTGTATCCACTCCGAATTTCGTGTAGTAGTAATCACAAAGCAGTTCACCTGAGACTTTGTTAACCCCATACATTGTAGTGGGACGCTGGATGGTATCCTGTGGGGTTTGATCCGCAGGAGTTGTTGGTCCGAATGCGCCAATCGAACTTGGTGTGAAAAATTTCGTGTTGAGCTCTCGAGCTGCTTCTAGTGCATGTAAGGTTCCATTCATATTTATGTTCCAGGCCATTAGCGGATTATCTTCCGCTTTTGCAGAAAGTAAGCAAGCGAGGTGTATAATCGTATCCACTCGATGCTCTTTTGCAATATCAAGTAGTGCTTTTCCATTCGTTACGTCGAGAATTTCAAATGGACCACTATTTACAACACGGTTTTCTAATCGTCGAATATCTGTAGCGATAACTTGGTCTGCACCATACAATTCACGTAATTGTGGAACAAGCTCCGAACCGATTTGACCTAATGCGCCAGTAACTAGAATTTTTTTCATCTGATTGGTTCCTCCTCCAGTTTTCCTCTAGTTAAATCAAGTTCATTTCTTTTCCGACTTTTTCATAAATGGCAAGTGCCTGGTCTAGCATATCCTTGGTATGCGCAGCAGTAGGCATATTACGAACACGTCCAGTTCCTTTCGGGACAGTTGGGAAGACGATAGATTTCGCATATACGCCTTCTTCGTTCAAACGTTTACTAAATTGTTGTGTCGTTTTTTCATCCCCGATAATACAAGGTGTAATGGGTGTTTCACTGTGTCCAATGTCAAAGCCGAGTGCGGATAACCCTTTCTTCAAGTACTCGCTATTTTCCCAAAGCTTTTCTTGAAGCTCACTGCTTTCCATTAATAGATCAATTGCTGCTGTGCTTGCTGCTACATCAGCAGGTGTTAGGGAAGTTGAGAATAAGAAAGGACGAGAACGAACTTTTAGCCAATCGATTAGATTTTGTTTACCAGCTACATATCCACCAACTACTCCAATCGCCTTAGAGAGTGTTCCAATCTGAAAATCTACTTTATCTTGTAGCCCGAAATGTTTTACTGTACCTGCACCTTTTCCTAACACGCCAGATCCGTGGGCATCATCGACATAGGTCATAAGGTCAAATTCTTCGGCAATTTCTACGATTTCTGGAAGCTTGGCAACGTCTCCATCCATGGAAAATACGCCGTCAGTGATAATCATGATTTTATTGTAAAGACCAGATTCTACCGCTTCTTTCGCTTTTTGGCGTAAGTCTTCCATATCCGAGTGATTCACGCGAATGATTTTTGCTTTGGAAAGGCGACATCCGTCAATGATGGAAGCGTGATTTAGTTCATCGGAAAGAATAGCATCGTTTTTATCCATGACAGCTGAAATCGCCGCCATATTACAATTAAATCCAGATTGATAGGCAATAGCAGCTTCTGTTCCTTTGAATTGAGCTAGTTTTTCTTCGAGTTTTAGGTGAAGATCTAATGTCCCATTAATAGTGCGGACCGCACCAGCCCCAACACCGTGTGAATCGATAGCTTGTTTGGCAACATTTTTAAGGCGTGCATCTGTTGCAAGTCCTAAATAGTTGTTAGATGAAAGGTTGATTAGGTCTTTTCCGTTCACGTGGATGATCGGTCCGTTAGCACCTTTTACGGGATCGATTTCGTTGTATAACCCTTGTGATTTCAAGTCTTCTAGATTTTCGTTTAAAAATTGATTTAGTTTTGAACTAGTCAAAATAGTTTCCTCCTTTGAAAACGCTTTATGAACATTTGTCTTTTTAGGGTGAACATTAAGTGACTTAAATTGCTGTGTTTACAGTTATTATAACAAAGATATTGAAAAATGTTTACTTGGAAAGGACATGTGCGGATAAAAAATGTTCGGAATGTGTTGCACCATATTTTTTCCAACATTACGTTTTTTTATCAAGTGATGAGAAACAAAAAACGAATGGCTGTCCTTAGCCATTCGTCTTTTCGAAAGCCTCCAGTAAAAAGTCCACAATGTGTACGGCACGTACAGTATTACTTAAACCTTCTTTTTCAATCCCTAATTTCATCTGCAATAAACAACCAGGGTTTGCTGTTACGATTGTTTTGGCATTCGTTGCTTTGGTTTGTTCCATTTTGTAATCTAAAATTTTCATCGACATGTCGGATTCTACAATGTTATAAATTCCAGCCGATCCGCAGCAGCGATCTGCATCCTTCATCTCGACATAGTGTACTCCTTCTATAGAAGATAAGAGCTTACGTGGCTCTAAGAATATTCTTTGAACGTTTCGGAGGTGACAGGAATCCTGAAAGGTTACTATCTGATCTTCCACTTTTAGCGGAGTTTTGTGAAAATCTAGTTCTACGAGAATGCTAGATATATCTTTAATTTTGGCAGAGAATGCTTTGGCACGCTCCTTCCATTCCGGCTCATCCTGTAGCAAGTGCCCATAGTCTACGAGAAAAGCACCACAACCACCAGCGTTTGTAATAATATAGTCTACTTCCGCTTCTTCAAAGGCTTGAATATTCTGCTTCGCTAATGCTTTTCCTTTTTTCTTTTCTCCACTATGACCGTGTATCGCTCCACAACAGTTTTGGGATTTTGGAATGACAATTTCACAACCTGCTACCTGCAGAAGCTTGGTTGTCGCGTCATTTGTATGGAGAAACATCGTATCCATGAGACATCCAGAAAAAAAAGCAACCTTTTTCTTTTTTGGTGTAATCGCAGGTAGGTGATAAGGACGATTTTTCATCTCTTTTCTTGTTGGTACCTTTGGTAAGACCCGTTCCATGAGCTGCATAGAATCAGGAAGTAAGTTTAAGATTCCAGATTTTTGTGTCATTTTTTGAAGCCCTGATCGTTGATATAATCCAAGTAATCCAGTCATCGAAATTAAGCGATTTTGATAGGGAAAAAGTCCGTAGAATACAGATTTTCTTATCACTCTTGCAGGAAGAGATGGTTTTTTATTTTGGTAGATGATGTCCCTTGCTTGCTCTAGCAAATGTCCGTAGTTAACACCGGATGGGCAGACAGGTTCACAGGCCCGACAGCCTAAGCACATGTCAAGAGAGCGTTTGACATCTTCATCGGGCTCGATTTCCCCGTCTACTACCGCTTTCATTAACGCAATTCTCCCTCTTGGAGAGTGCGCTTCGTCTTTTCCGGATTCGATATAGGTAGGGCAGCTTGGAAGGCAAAAGCCGCAACGCATACAATTTAGTAACTCATCATAATCCATTTTCTCTTTAAAAGCTTGCTGAATGTTTTCCATTTCTTTTGTTTTCATTCATGACTCACCACAATTCGTTTGCGTTCAGCCTTTGCAAAAATCTTTCCAGGATTCATGATGTTGTTTGGGTCGAACGCTTTTTTGAGTTGTTCCATCGCATTCATTCCTGCTTCCCCTAGTTTCAAGTGGAGATAAGGTGCCTTCATCGCTCCAACACCGTGTTCTCCAGTTATCGTTCCACCGAGAGAGACTGCTTTTTTAAAAATTTCTTCTAGTGCTTTTTCCACCCGTTCCATTTCTTCTTGATTACGAACATCCGTCATACAAGTTGGGTGAAGGTTACCATCCCCAGCATGACCAAATGTACAAATATTGATTTGATATTTGGTAGCGATTTCATTTATAGCCTGCACCATTTCGGCTATTTTGGAACGCGGTACGGTTGCATCCTCGAGTATCGTAGTAGGTCGTAGTTGTGCTAAGGCAGATAAGGCAGAACGTCGAGCGGTTCGCAGGGCATCTGCTTCTGCTTCGGTCTCTGCGAGTTGAACATCTGTCGCCTGATTTTCTTTACAGATGGCTTCTATCTTTTGGATATCTCGTTCCACGGTCTCCTTGTCCCCATCTTGTTCAATCAATAATACGGCTTGAACATCTGTAGGTAATCCAATTTTTGAAAAATCTTCGACTACTTTTAAAGTAGGCTGGTCTAAAAACTCCAAAGTCGTCGGGATGATTCGATTGGCAATAATAGTGGAGACGGTTCTTGCGGCCGCTTCCATATCCTGATATAGAGCAAGCATCGTTTTCTTAGATTCGGGCATTGGAATAAGCTTTAAGGTTGCCTCTGTCACAATACCTAGTGTTCCTTCTGATCCTACAAATAGCCTCGTTAAGTCGTATCCTGCAACATCCTTCGCTAGCTTCCCACCTGTTCGAATAATGTCTCCATTAGGAAGAACGATTTCTAGGCCAAGGACATAGTCACGTGTCACCCCATACTTTAAACCTCTAAGTCCACCTGAATTCTCATTTATATTTCCACCGATTTGCGATATTTTCATTGAGCTAGGATCAGGCGGATAGAAAAGTCCTTTCGCTTCGACTGCTTTCGTTAATTCGAGCGTGTTTACCCCGGGCTGTGTTGTAACTGTTAAATTTTCCTCATCTATTTCGAGTATCTGGTCCAAATGTTTGAATAAAAGGACGACTCCACCTTGTAATGGGGTTGTCCCCGCGCTTAAATTTGTTCCAGATCCTCTTGGAACGATGGGAATACGATGTTTGTTGCATAGCTTCACAATAGCTGAAATCTCTTTCGTATTTCGGGGGGATAGGATGATATCTGGCATGCTTTGAAATTGTGGAGTTGCATCAAAAGAATAGACGAGTTGACTTGCTTTGGAGTCTGCAACATTTTCTAAACCAACGATTTCTATGAAACTTTGTTTCACATCATGAGGTATCATGGGACCTTCTCCTTTTCTTGAAATCTCGGATTCTTTATAAAAGATTTGACCTCATCATAAAGGATATAAGTTTAAAATGGAATCCTTTATAAACAATTTATGAAATATTATTACAAAAATGTGTTGTAAAATGAAATATTGTTTAATATACTGTAGTAAATATTCGAAGTCAACAAAAGGGGAAGAAAAACATGAGCTATGAACTCCTTTTTATAAAAGAACAATTAGATTCCTTTAAGCCTACGCAAAGAAAAGCGGCGGAATATATGTTGAATAACCCAACGGAGGTAATCAACATGTCCATTCAAAAGTTAGCGGAAGAGACAGATGTAAGTGAAGCGACTATCATTCGATTAAGTAAGGAGTTAGGCTGTGACGGATTTCAGGATTTAAAGCTGAGAATCGCTTCAGACTTAGCAAAAACGAATTATGATAACCGACTTTACGGAGACATTCCAGCAGACGATTCGATTCAATCGTTAATTCAATCTGTTTCGATGAGCAATATCCAATCCATTGAAGAAACCGTTTCTGTTTTATCAGAAGTGGAGTTAGAAAAGGCGATTGCCAGTCTTGCTGAAGCTAGAGTCATAGCGGTTTATGGTATTGGTGCATCTGGTGTCATTGCCCAAGATTTCAAACAAAAGATTACAAGAATAAATCGATGGTGTGAATTAGCATTAGACCGGGATTCTCAAACGACAGTATCGGCTAATTTGCAAGAAGCAGATGTCGTGTTAGGAATCTCGTATAGTGGTTTAACAACAGATATTATTGATTCTTTAAAGGTTGCCAAACAAAATGGAGCAACCATCATTACATTAACGAAATCAGGAAAGAATCCAGTGTCTGCTTTGGCGGATATCAGGCTTCATACACGTTCGTTGGAAAGGGACGTGCGAAGTGGCGCGACTGGATCAAGAATTGCTCAATTAAATGTAATTGATATGCTGTTTTTAGGAGTGATTAAATCCGATCAAGATCGCAATATTGGGGCATTGGAAAAAACACGAAAAGCAGTAGGAGTTACGAAAAAACGTGTTTGAACAATATATATACGTGAACAGGTGGAAAGTAGGCAAATTCCTGGTGCAGTCCTATTAATCACAAAATCTAATCAAGAAGTCTATCATCAAGCCTTTGGTCATTTTCAAAACAAGTATGGAGAAAATCAACAGATTGATAGAGATACGTTATTTGATATAGCCTCATTAACGAAGGTGGTGGCTACGACCCCAGCCATTCTTTTTTTACACGCAACCAAGATGCTTAACGTTCAGGAACAAGTGCAAACGTATATTCCAGAGTTTCGCTTTCCTGATGTTGTAATTGAACATTTACTTACGCATGCCTCCGGTTTACCAGCTGATTTAAACAGGGTGGACCGTCACAGGAATAGAGACGTGATAAAAGAGGTTTTATCCACGAATCTTATCTATGAACCTGGCAAACAAGTTCTATATAGTGACTTAGGTATGATTTTGTTAGGGCGCATTATTGAGCGTGTAACGAATCAGCCTTTACATATATTTATTCAGCAGACTATTTTGGAGCCGTGGGAGCTTTTTCAAACGAAGTACTTGTTAACCGAGGAAGAAAAGCGAAAAGCGGCGGCAACTGAACGAGATAAAAGCTCCTTTTTGCAAGGAGTGGTACATGATGAAAAAGACGTATCAGCTAGGTCAAGTAAGCGGGAGTGCAGGCTTGTTTTCCACTGCTTCTAATCTGGCTCGATTCGCTAACTATATGCTTTACCCAGAGACCCAAGGTGTTCTTCCGGAAACTATCATTGAAAGCGTTTTAACAGAAAAAAGGGGAAATAGAGGGCTCGGTTTTCAAGTCTATCAGGACAGCGAAGATTGCTTAGCATGTGGTAAGAGTTGGCCGCTAGGCACATTCGGTCACACAGGTTTTACAGGAACGAGTCTGTTTGTAGACCCGAAGGAAGAATTGGTAGTCATCTTCCTAACCAATGCCGTTCATTTTGGAAGAAACACCAAGATTAAAGAGATTAGATCTACCTTACATTCATTGATTTACTCCTTTTACTCTAAAAGGAGCTAAATATATAAAATTTTAGGAGGTCAATACGTTGAAGAGTCTGAATAAGTTTTGGTTAGCTAGTTTGTTTACTTTGTTTGTACTTGTTTTGGCAGCATGTGCTTCAGACGATGCAGGATCTAAAGGAGGAGACAGTACAGAAGGAGAGAGCGCAGAAAAATCGGATGGCGTTACGTTAACAATTGGTAGTTGGCGCACAGAAGATACAGAAAAATACCAAACTGTCATTGATGCATTTAATGAAAAGTATCCAGATATCAATGTGGAGTTTAAACCTTCCAAGAATACGGAATACAACACGATTCTAAATACAGCTCTTAAGGGAGGAGAGGGGCCAGATATTATCCATTTACGCCCGTATGCACCTGGTATTGAACTTGCAGACCAAGGATACTTGGCGCCATTAGATGATATTGAAGGACTAGATGTATTCCCAGAGTCTTCTCTATCTGCTTCTAAAGGATCGGATGGAAAACAATATGGTGTACCACTAAACATTAGTACGACTCAAATGTTTTACAACAAGGCAATCTTTGAAGAACTTGGCTTAGAAGAACCGAAAATCTGGGAGGCATTTATCGAGCTTTGTGAAACGTTGAAAAGTGAGGATTATACGCCAATTTCTCTAGGAACAAAAGAAGGTTGGTTACTATCTCTAGCACACGGAATTGTAGGTCCCGCTCATTACGGAGCAAACGATTTTGTGGAAAAGATTACCGCTGGAGAAACCGACTTCACTAGTGAAGAGTTTTTGAATTCGATTAAAGCAATGGATGAGTTAAAGCAATATTTCCCAGATAACTACGAAGGTCTAGGAATGGAAGACATCCGTACCTTATTCTTCACAGAAACGGCAGCCATGTTCCCACTAGGTAGCTGGGAGATAGAAGTACTTCGAGAAATGAATCCAGATTTAGAATTAGGATTTTTCCCGATGCCATCTGCAGTGGGTAAAGACCCAACGATCACAACATGGGTAGATGGGTCATACGGGGTAAACGCAAACTCTGAGCATGTGGAAGAAGCGAAGAAGTTCGTGGAATTCATGACGACGAAAGAATTTGGAAATTTATTCACAGAAAAATTCAAAATGATTAGTGCAATCCCTGGTGTTGAAACAGATGATGAATTGGTCAACAGTCTAGCGAAAGCGGTAGAAACGAATTCTACACCGTATATGATGCTTGTACATTTCGCTGGTGGAAATCCAACAACTAAAGCAACGTTAGAAACAGAACTGCAAGGCATGTATTTAGGAGAACAAACCCCAGAAGGAGTAGCGGAGTCTCTACAGGAGAATGCTTCTACTTGGTTTGAACCTTTTCAATAATTCGTAAGGTGGGCGGTACACAATGGAGTTAGAAATAAATAAGAATTTAAACCGCAACAAACAGAAAAGGAACTGGAAAAGATGGGCCATCCATCTTTTTCCGATTCCTGCCCTGTTCGTGTATGGGCTGTTCATCGTCTATCCTCTTTTAGCTGCCCTTTCTTATAGTTTTTTCGACTGGAATGGGATGATTAGAGGAGACTTTGTTGGCTTTGCGAACTTCGTAGATTTGTTTACATTAGAACCATTTAGTGGGTACTTTTGGAATGCATTTGGTCATAACATTATTTATTTTGTAGTCCAGCTTGTCTTTCAAAATGCGATTGCCTTTTTCTTAGCTTACTTAATCTACAAAAAGCTAAAGTTTGGAGAGTTTTTTAAAATTGCTTTATTTTTGCCAAGATTGTTATCGGTGATTGTAGTCGGATTTTTATGGAAATTAATTTTGAATCCGAATTTCGGCGCTTTAAATGTGATTCTTGGCAAATTCGGGTTAGAAAATTTACAAAAAGCATGGCTTGGGGATCCAGATACGGCGCTTATGACCATCATTCTTGTAAACTGTTGGTTCGGCATTGGGTTTATGCTTCTTATTTTTTTGGCTGGTTTTCAAGCCATTCCAAAGGAGCTGCTAGAAGCGGCGACATTGGATGGAGCGAAAGAATTCAAAATGCTGAAAACCATCATGCTACCGCTGATGATCCCATCCATTATGATTACAACGGTCCTCACCTTTATCCAGTCGTTTGAAGCCTTTGAATTAGTCTATGCGATGCAAGGGTCACAAGGGGAGCCATATCATTCGACGGATACACTGGCCGTGTACTTTTATCGCTTAGCATTTGGTGGCTCGACTGGAGATTCCACCGCTATTGGACTTGGATCTGCACTTGCCGTCGTTTTATTTATTTTCATTTCGACGTTTACAGCCTTATTGCTTAAATTTATGCAGAAAAAAGAAGTAGAGATGTAGGAGGGAGAATAATGAAGGATACGATTTGGACGAAGCCGTTATACTATGTCATTGCCTTTGTGTTTGCCTCCATCAGTCTTTACCCAATCATTTTGATGATTTTATCATCCTTTAAACCGAGTAGAGAAATCTTTATGAATCCTTTATCTCTACCAAAATCGTTTAGTTTAGAAACCTATCAAACGTTACTGGATCAAATTCCTTTCATGACTTATTTTTACAATAGTGCCATTGTAAGTGTGACGTCCGTAATCCTTATTTTAGTCACCACATCGTTAGCTGCCTTTTATATTGCGAGGTACACCTTCTGGTGGAATAACTTTATGTTTTTCTTTTTCTTAATGGGAATGATGATTCCCATCAAATTGGGGATTGTTCCACTGTTCGTCATCATGAAAAATTTAGACTTGCTTAATTCGTTATGGTCTTTAATTTTTATGTACACCGCTCAAGGAATTCCATTATCGATTCTTATTCTTACTGGGTTTTTTCGGACGATGCAACGCGAGCTAGAGGAGGCGGCGCGTATGGATGGAGCAAGTGATCTACGTATTCTTTGGAATGTTGTGCTACCGCTAATGCGACCAGCAATCGGTACCGTAGCGATTATTAACTTCATCCAGTCTTGGAATGACTTTTTCTTCCCACTTATCTTTATTACGGATGACGTGAAGAAGACAATTCCAGTTGGAATGCTTTCTTTGTTCGGAGAGCATTCTGCAGATTGGGGCGCCTTGTTCGCCGGGTTAACACTATCCTCCTTGCCAATGATTGTACTATTCTTTATCGCATCCAAACAATTTATGGAGGGATTGACTGACGGTGCCGTTAAATAAGGAACTATATATCGGAATCGATGGTGGTGGAACAAAAACACAATGCGTAGTTGGGAATTCATATGGAGATATTTTGGCGTTCGTTGAGGTTGGATCGACCAATATAAAATCAAACCCTCCCGCTTTTATCGAATCCCAAATCCATCTTTTGTTGAAACAAGTAATGGAGCAAATTGACATAACACCAGAGTGTATTAAAGGGATCTTTGTTAGTACCGCTGGTGGAGATCGAAGAGAGGATGTCGCTAGATGGAAACAATGGATGACATCCTTCCATGAGCAATTAACTTGTCCGATCTTAGTAAGTAACGATGCAGTAAGTGCACTGAAAAGTGGAACAGCATCCAGCTCAGGCACTGTGCTTATTGCTGGAACAGGTTCCATTGTGTACGCGGTACCAGAAGAAGCAGCCCCTCCTATACGAGTCGGAGGATGGGGCTACTTATTTGGGGACGAAGGTAGCGGATTTGCGATTGGGAGAGAAGCACTTCGTTCCATTATGAAGGCGTATGATGGCAGGGGAGAAAAGACGGAGTTGACGGAAACCATCATGGAATTTTTACACCTGCAACATCCTAGTGGATTTGTGACAGCGATTTATGAAAGTACTAGTCCGAGACAAACTGTTGCATCATTGGCGAGGCCAGTGCTGAAGCTTGCGTCAACTGGTGATCCTGTAGCCGTCCAACTTGTAGGAAAAGAAATCGAGGGATTATTGGATCTGTTAAGGGCAAGTGTGCGCCATCACTCAGCACTTTTACACGATCCACTCGTATTAACAGGTGGGTTGTTCCAATCCTCCTATTTTAAGCAACGGTTTGTACAGGCAATTGAACAGAATAACCTCCACAAGGAGCTTATTTTTCCAACCTTTCCGCCAGTAGTTGGTGCTTATTTGTACATGTTAGAGAAGAGTGGACATCCTAATATAAGAGAACGAGTAGGCCGATCTTGGCTTGAAAATATCGGCATAGAAGCTACCAATGGAGGCTGACGGTATGACGGAAATCAATTTTTCAAACGTAACTGAAATGAAGAACGAGCAATCGGAAAACCTTCATGCGTTTTCCACGAAACAGATAATTGAATTAATGAATCAAGAGGATCACACGGTCGTCGACTGTGTTCAGAAGGCACTCCCACAAATAGAGAGGGCAATAGATCGAGTAGTAGCTTGTCTGAAGGATGGCGGGAGAGTTTTTTACTTTGGGGCAGGAACGAGTGGGAGATTAGGAGTGTTAGATGCTTCAGAATGTCCTCCTACATTTGGTGTTCCTAGTACATTGATTAACGGCATTATCGCAGGTGGAGATTATGCATTACGATATGCAGTGGAGAATGCAGAGGACGATAAAGCTGCAGGCAGGAAGAAGGCGATGGAAGCTTTAACAGATCGAGATGTAGTCATAGGGATTGCTTCTAGCGGGAGAACACCTTATGTTCTAGGTGCATTGGAATATGCGAATGAAATCAATATTCCAACAGTAGGGATAAGTTGTAATAAAAATTCAGCCTTAAGCCAAGTAGCCAAGTATCCTATAGAGGTGCCAGTCGGACCTGAAATCGTAACAGGCTCTACTCGGTTGAAGGCGGGGACCGCGCAAAAGATGGTATTAAATATGATTTCAACAACTTCGATGATCAAACTAGGAAAAGTGTATCAAAATTACATGGTCAACTTGCAGGCTACAAATGCCAAGCTTCGAAAACGGTCGATTTCGATTATAAAAGAAATTACCGGCGTATCGGAAGAAACCGCAAAACAGTTCTCGCAGCGCGCAGATGGAGATACAAGAATCGCAATATTAATGATTATGTTCGGTATTGACAAGAAAAAGGCGGAGGAAACCTTGATGGCTTACAACGATCATTTTCCCCATGCAATGGCTGCTTTGACAGAAGAAAATGTGATGCAAAAAAGGACGCATCGTTCGTAAACGACGCGTCCTTTTTTGTTTTATCTATAAAGTAGATACTCTTTTCTTAATTTTTTGAACTTAAATAGGTCTTTCTTCCATTGTTTTTGTATCTCTTCCACCGATTTTCCTTCTTCTATTGCATCTCGAATCCAGCCGTTCCCAACTAATAAATCAAAGAAGGAAACACCAGCGCTGTTTTCAGCTCTGAATTCAAAATCCTCAGGGTACATGTCATGGATGGTTTTCACAATGTGTAACCCGGTTAAAACGGGAGAAAATTTATCACGATCCTTTACGAAAATTTCTACCCCATTGGATAATTGTCCACTATGTTTGGAGAAGGAAGGGGTAAAGGATGCTGCTCGAAAGACAACTCCAGGAATATTCTTATCATTTAAGGCTTTTGCTAGGTCTGTACTATTAATAAATGGTGCCCCGATAAGCTGGAACGGTTTTGTTGTACCTCGTCCTTCGGATACGTTGGTTCCTTCAATTAAAGCAGCTCCAGGATATACTAAAGCGGTATCCAATGTTGGCATGTTCGGAGATGGAAGGACGAATTCTAACGGTGTCTCATCATAGTATTCCTCCCGATCCCAGCCGTTCATTTCAACCACAGTTAAATCTGCACCGATTTCATATTCTTCATTGAATAGCTTCGCTAGTTCTCCTACTGTCATTCCGTGGCGAAGTGGGATTGGGTAGTTTCCGACGAATGATTTATATTCTGGATCCAAGACAGGCCCCTCTACGTCCTCTCCGTTTATCGGATTTGGACGATCTAACACAATGAAAGGAATGTTATTTTCTTTCGCTGCTTCCATCGCGTAAGCCATCGTATAGATGTACGTATAGAATCTCGTTCCTACATCTTGGATATCGAACAGCAATACATCAATATTTTCTAACATTTCTGGTGTTGGCTTTCTTGTTTCGCCGTATAGACTGTACACTGGAAGTCCTGTTTCTTCATCGATGTAATACTCGACATATTCTCCAGCTTGAGCACTCCCTCTAACCCCGTGCTCTGGTCCATAAAGTGCTGTTAATTCTACATCAGGGTCCTTGTGTAATCGATCGACAATACTGTTTAAGTCCTGATCCACTCCAGTGGGATTTGTGATGAGTCCTACTCGTTTTCCTTCAATTAACTCCTTTTGGTCATCTAGTAGAACCTCTACTCCTAATTGGAATTTTTGTGGATGGTGCCATCCTTTCCCTTTTCCATGTTGATTCCCTTCCGCAAGGACTACAGATAGAGAGGAGAGTGTTAAGCAAATGGCAAGAAAACCAATAATCCATTTTTTCATCTCAATACCCCTTTCTTTATTTGGGAGCCTCCTGGAATGGATGCTCCCTCGTTATAGAAGATGGTGGAATTTAATAACTTAACCCATGCCCGAAGGAATAAAGTATATCTCCTTCATAGCTAGGAATTGTAACTGGTAATTGACCAGTTGGGTTTAGTTGGCCTGTAATCACTTTTGCCGTTGCTTCAAAGCTGGATTCGTTGAAGCCATATTGGGTTAGGTAAGCATCCACTGTTGGATACGCCATGATGTCATAAGGGTTCCGGATGCCAACTCCTATTACTGGTGAGTCTGTCGCTTCGATGAGCTGATTTACAAGCTGCATTTGTTGGCTACTTGGGGAGCGACCAGAAACATTGTACGTATAGGTGCCTACAATCACTGCATCTGCACGTTCAAGTCTAGCCAATTGATCAGCGCTTAATGGTCCGGATGCACGAATAAGTGTTGTGTTGTTATGGATTGCTTTCACTTCCGAATAAAGCGTATCGATTTGGGTATTTCCTACGACAACCACCTCATCCTCTGAAGAAGTGGATAAAGGCAGTACTTCGTTTTCATTTTTAACTAGAGTAATGGATTTCTCCGATGCATTTTTTTCTACTTGTTTGTGTGCTTCGGAACCAACTACTTGTTGTGCGTTAGCAATTTTATCCTCTAATGAAGTGGTCTCGTCGGACTTGATAATTCCGCGTTCGACTTTTAAGGTTAAGATTCGTTCTACAGAATCTTCGATATTATCTATTGAAATATCTCCGTTTTGGACTGCTTCAACTAGCCCACCAGCAACCTCTTCAAGTCCAACTGGCATTAGTAAAATATCTGCTCCTGCTTGAACAGCTCTTACTGCAGCGTCTACAGGACCGAAATGATCTTCAATCGCATTCATGTTTAAGGCGTCTGTGATAATCACTCCATCATATCCCATATCTTTTCTCATTAAATCTGTTAATACTTTTTTAGAAAGGGTAGCGGGCAAAGCGATTTCGGTTCCGTCCTTTTTCGAAATCACTTTCGTGTCATCGATTTTAGGGAACGTCACATGCGCGGTCATCACAGCATCGATCCCTGCTTCCATCGCTTGCTGAAATGGATATAGCTCTACTTCTTTCAGACGCTCTATATCGTGTGGGACTTCAGGAAGACCTAAGTGAGAATCTACAGCAGTATCTCCATGGCCAGGGAAGTGTTTAGCTGTTGCTGCAACACCTGTGCTTTGTAAGCCTTCTGTATAAGCAATGCCTAAATCGGCAACTAGCTCAGGGGACTCTCCAAATGAACGAACACCAATGACTGGGTTGTCTGGGTTGTTATTCACATCGAGTACCGGTGCAAGGTTCATATTTATCCCTAAGGAATGAAGCTCCTCTCCTATGGCTCGTCCTACTTGATAGGATAAGTCTTCAGATCTTGTTGCACCTAGCGCCATATTACCTGGCATATCTGTGCCAGATTGAAGTCGAGTCACAATTCCACCTTCTTGATCTATGGTCAAAAGTAAGCCGTATTTTTCTGCAGCTTCTTTATAGGCGGAAACGAGCTCCACCGTTTGCTCGGTAGTCACGACATTTTCCCTAAATAAAATAACACCACCAAGGTCATACTCTTTCACGAGTGATTCAATCTCTGGTAGCATTTCGGTTACGGGTTGCCCTTCCCAGTTTCGGAAATCTGGCATGAGCATTTGTCCAATTTTTTCTTGGAGTGTCATTTCATCAATGGCATTGGATATGATGTCATATTGTTTTCCTCTTAATTTTACTAATGTAGGTTCAAAATCTAATTTTCCTCTTTGTTTATGAGAAAAATCTGGTTTAGTGTGGATGGCGATTCGATCGGTAAATCGACCATAGGAAACCTTGATAAAAGTAAGACCAGGTTTTCCAGAAGCCGTAACATTCCCGTCTTCATCCACGGATGCGACTCTTTTATTGGTGGATTTCCATGACAAATTCTTTGTCACCAATTCGAAGTGTCCATCCTCATATATTTTTAAAGCATCTAATGAAATGGAATTATCGGAAATCTTGCTGTCCACCTCGGGAACGTTTTGCAGAAGGATCAGATCGACTACATCGTTCTGCTTTTTCGCTTGAACAGGCTGGATAGGAGAAAACAATTGAGTAATAAGCAAAAGAATAGAGACAAAAGATACAGTGGTTACTTTCTTTGTTTTGTTGTTCATACATTTCCACCTTTCTTATTTGGTATCGCTTACATAAGCGGTTTTCTCGATGGAATCGCTCCTCCTTTCATTAGTTTTTCCAGAAGACAAAATATCTTCCAATTAAATAGTAATTGAGTTATGATATAGTTGTCTATACCACTTTCGAACTGAATAAACGACAAAATTTTCAAATGGTAGGAAGGAGAATATACCTACAAATCTGGCTGGCTATAGACGTTTAGACTTATTAAAAAGGATGGATTTTTTATGTTGATAGAAGTAATTGCCGATTCCCTAACAGATGCCCATACTGCAGAGAAAGCAGGAGCGGATCGTATCGAATTGGTAACAGGAATGCTAGAAGGTGGGCTTACTCCAAGTTATGGTTTAATTGAACAGGTTTGTCAGGCAGTCACGATACCTGTACAGGTGATGATTCGACCGCATAGTAGGGGATTCGTGTATTCCACCGATGATTTGCAAGTAATGGTAGAGGACATAAAGCAATGTAAGAAACTGGGTGCAAACGGTGTTGTCATTGGAGTTTTAACGGAACAGGGTGATATTCATGAGACAGCGCTAGAGGAACTTTTACATGTGTCTGAAGGATTAGATGTCACTTTTCATCGTGCACTTGATGAAGCTAAAGACCTAGAGGAATCCATAAAGGTGCTTCGGAAATATCCGCAAATTCGTAGAGTGCTTACTTCTGGTGGAAAGCCTTCTGCTATCGAAGCTGTGGAACAATATTCTAACATGCAAAAGCAAGTAGACAGAGGAGGACCTATTTTGATGGCGGGGGCAGGTCTAACTCTAGAAAATATTGCTAGTTTTTTACGAGGGTTTCCTGCTAAAGAAATTCATTTTGGTAAGGCAGTTCGCATAGATTCCTCTTACGCTTGTTCAATTGACCCAGAAAAAATTATAGCATTAAGAAACCTTA
Source organism: Radiobacillus deserti (assembly GCF_007301515.1). Taxonomy (GTDB): domain Bacteria; phylum Bacillota; class Bacilli; order Bacillales; family Amphibacillaceae; genus Radiobacillus; species Radiobacillus deserti. Next base: position 2,839,470 of record NZ_CP041666.1, on the reverse strand, counting down.
CGAGCTTTTCATAAATTTACTAGATGATATTTGAGAGCTTTATAGTATAATAATCCAATGCTAGTATCTTGTGAAAAGAAGAGGTGTAAATGGTGACAGAATCTCTTAAAGGGAAGAAATCCAAGCGTTGGATGAAGATTATTTGTTCGATTATAGCCGTATTTCTTTTGGCTACTGGAGGATACGTTTATTCTATATATCATGAGGTAAAACAGACTGTAACGAAAGAAATCCATCAACAGGTGGGAAACATTGATACAGAGGCAACGAAGGAAAAAATGAAGGAACAAGAGAAGCTGAACATCTTATTACTAGGTGTGGACGAGCGTGAATCCGATAGTGGTCGTTCCGATGCGTTAATGGTCATGTCTCTTGACCCGAGCACAGATAGTATGCAGTTGATCAGTATTCCACGTGATACGAGAGCGGAAATTGTCGGTCGTGGTACCGAAGAAAAAATTAATCATGCTTATTCGTATGGCGGGGTGGAAATGGCTATTAACACGGTGGAGAACTTCTTAGACACAGACCTAGATTATTATGTGCGCATCAATATGGAAGGTCTAACTGATATGGTGGATGCGGTTGGTGGGATTACAGTTACCAATGAAATAGATTGGTTTGACGAAGGGTACTATCAAAAAGGCTATCATTTCGAGAAAGGCGACATTCAACTGGATGGAGCTAAGGCACTTGGGTATGTTCGGATGAGACACTTTGATCCAAATGGAGATTTTGGTCGTACGAAGCGTCAAAGACAAGTTATCCAGGGAATTATTGAGCAAGGTGCGAGTATTACATCTTTTAGTAAGATTGATAATATTCTCGATGTATTAGGAAAGAACGTTGTAACGAATATGGATTTTGAGGATATGCAAGATTTATTTGCGAACTACCGCGACACTCGTCATCACTTTACGAGTTATATGGTTCAGGGAGAGGGCACTAGTATTAACGGTACGTATTATCTAGTCGTCTCCGATGATGAGATTGAAAAAGTTCATTCCATGCTGGAAAAATCAACATCCTAGTACAAAAAAAGAGGAGCCTCGGCTCCTCTTTTTTTGCTTCGACACAATTCGAGCAAAAACGGGTGGTGACAGGCACCACCCGCTTTTGTGAAATAATTTACAAAAAGGTATAGGAATTTTTCCCGTTATCCTATATGATAATAAGGAATTCTTACACCGCTAATGAAAGCGATGACATCCAACCGGAAGGGAGGTGAAATCTTGAGGAAGACGCCTGTCATCATCGACTGTGACCCTGGTATTGACGATATAATGGCTTTATTATTTGCTTTTGCTAGTGAAACATTGAACATACTTTTAATCACGACAAGTGCGGGAAATCAAACCCAAGATAAAACTGTATCGAATGCTTTAAACTTTCTAGATTACATGGGACAGAATGTAGAAGTCGCTCGTGGACTAGATCAACCATTTTACAAAGATTTACAAATAGCCGATCATGTTCATGGAGAGAGTGGAATTGGGGATGTTACCTTCCCAATATCGAAACGAAAAGAAAGTAAACGTTACGCGATGGAAGCAATGGTAGAAACGCTAACTAAAGCAACTGAGCCAATCACTATCATTGCTACCGGCCCTCTTACGAATGTCGGTGCCCTCATTTTAGCGTATCCACATTTGAAGCCGAAGATTAAACAAATCTCCTTAATGGGGGGTGCTGCAAAAGGTGGGAATGTCACCCCGACTGCAGAATTTAACATACACGTGGATCCAGATGCTGCGGATATCGTATTCCGTTCAGGGATTCCAATCACGATGAGTGGTTTGGATGTGACACATAAAGCTTACCTCAGTCAGGCTGATGTTAACGAACTAGAGCACTTCCAAACAAATCTATCGGATAAGCTCGTGTCTATGATTCGCTTCTACCAAGATGGTGGGGATAGAACGCCGTTCCATGAAGAAAATTACAACGACGTTATTCGTCTTCATGACCTGTGTGCGGTTGCTTATGTAGTTGATCCGTCCTTGTTCGAAGGAGATGATTACTTTGTTTCCGTCGAACGAATGGGAACGTACACAAATGGAGCTACTGTCGTGGATTATGACAAAAGAAGCGGCCAAACACCGAATGTGCGCGTGTTATATGAAGTGAATCGAGAAAAGCTAGTATCATTATTTTTACGAGCAGTCAAACACTGTTCTTAAAGGGGGAAAAGAAAGTGAAAAGGAAGATAAAAGATGATTTTAATATAATGGCCATGCTATTGATTCCAGTTGGAGTTGCGATTAATATCGTAGGCTTCCAAATTGCTAGTGTCCTCAAGTTACCAATCTTCTTAGATACAATCGGCACCATACTAATCGGGGTTATTGCAGGTCCATGGGTTGCGGTACTCGCAGGATTAGTTACGAATCTAATTAATGGTATCTTTAATCCCGTCTGGTTTCCATATGCCATTGTGTCTATTGCGATAGGTTTTGTAACAGGTCTTTTAACAAGAAAAGGTATGTTTCAAAACATACCGAAAGCACTCATTTCTGCAGTTATCATTACCTTTATTACAATTATTACATCCGCTCCAATCACCGTCTTAGTATATGGTGGAGCGACTGGAAACACTTCTGCTCTAATTACCGCTACCTTCCTGGCAGCAGGACAACAAATTTGGAGTGCTGTTTTCTCGTCTACGATTATTACAGAGGTTGGAGATAAGATCATTTCCGTTATGATTGTCTATTTCATAGTCCGGTTGATGTCTGATCGTTACCTTTCTAAATTAAATTACGGTCACCTTTACATGAAAAGAAAGAAATAACTGCTAGAAGTGACTCTTTTCTATGGGAAACTTTGTGAAAATAATCACTTTCTTAGAGGGGGGAGAAATGTTGCAGCACAACTGGATATTATCCTTACATCCATTAACAAAATTTTATTTTAGTTTAAGTATAACCATCTCTGTTTTTATCGTATCTTCCTATTGGTACGCAATGGCCATGTTCGGGATTTGTCTTATCCTTGCCTTATGGGCAGGTGTCCAAAAAGCGTTTCTTCAAAATGTTCTGCTCGCATTAGGCTTTTTGCTCATTGTTCTCTTTCTCATGCAAGCCTTCTTTTATCCAGGTAACCAAGTCATATGGAAGCTTGGGTTCTTATCAATGAAAGCGGAAGGGATACACTATGGTCTAATTATGGCAACTAGAATACTAGCGATAGGTTCTGCCTTTATCCTATTTTTCAAGATTACTGCCGTAAGAGATTTCGTCAAGGCTTTAGAAGATATTGGACTCCCTCCTATGGGAGCGTACGTTGTTTTATCGACGCTGCAAATTATTCCAGAAATGCGCAAGCAATCAAGAGTTATCATGGATGCACAAAGGGCAAGAGGAGTCGAAACCGAAGGGAATGTGTGGGTAAGGGCAAAAGCATTTATTCCGATATTAACACCTCTCATTCTGTCGTCTATTGCTAGTACAGAAGAGCGTGCTATTACATTAGAGTCTAGAGCCTTTCTAACGAAAAACAAAAAAACGAGCTTGTATAAACTATCAAAAGGACCTCTAGATCACGTGCTTCCAATCGCATTTGTCGTAATTCTAGTTGGTTTACTTATAGGGAGGGTGCTTGGATGACTATCATGTATGAGCTGAATAACATTTCCTATCGATATCCGACGAGTGATTCACCGGTTCTACAAGACATTTCTGTAAAGCTAGAAAAGGGAAAACTGTATGGGGTTATTGGGAATAACGGATCTGGAAAAACTACGTTATGTCACCTGCTAAGAGGCTTTGTTCCACACTTCTATAAAGGGGAAGTAAATGGTCAAATTTTGCTTGAAGGAGCTTCCATGTTAGAAATGGAGCTTGGAGATTTGGCACCAAAGGTCGGGTACATGTTTCAAAACCCTTTCATTCAAGTTTCTGGCGTAAAGGAAACCGTCTTTGAAGAAATAGCTTTCGGATTAGAGAATCTCGGAATTTCAGAAGAAAAAATTGTTCCATCCGTAAACCATGTCTTAAAACAGGTAAAGATAGATCATCTCCGAGATAAAAATCCATTTGAACTGTCCGGTGGCCAAAGGCAACGAGTTGCATTAGCTTCGATTATCGTAATGGATCCAGATATTCTTATAATGGATGAGCCAACTTCTCAATTAGATCCACAAGGGACTGAGGATATCTTTGAAATCATTACAATGCTGAAAGAAATCGGCAAAACAATCATCCTCGTTGAACACAAGATGGATTTCATACTGGAGTGTGCGGATCACATTTTAGTAATGAAAGATGGCAAGGTAGTTATGGAAGGAGAGACCGAAGCCGTTTTTTCTAATCCAGAGTATTTGTCCTTGAATATAGCAGTACCCTCCGTTGCGGACGTCTATTTTGACTTGCAAAAAAGAGGCGTAGCACTTACTAGGTTTCCACGTACGAAACAAGCTCTATTGGCAGAGCTTGTGGAGATGACTAGGAAGGATGGGATGGGATAATGAAACAAATTCGAATGGAAAATGTCCATTTTTCTTATCCAGATGGAACTGTGGCACTACGCTCCTTCGACTTGTCAATAGAGGAGGGAGAACGCGTAGCAATGATTGGACAAAATGGAGCTGGGAAAACAACTGCCGTAAAGCTAATGAATGGCTTGGTAAAGCCCACTGGGGGTAATGTATTTATACAGGATTGGAATACGAAAGATTATACCACTGCTACGCTGTCGAGAAAGGTTGGATATGTATTCCAGAATCCAGATGATCAGATTTTTCACAGTGAGGTTCAATCCGAAATTGCCTTCGGTCCACGCAACCTAGGATGGAATGACAAGGAAATTCAAGAGCATGTTCGCTATGCTGCCAATTTGACGGGGATAAAAGAGATTATGATGGAAAACCCATATGACCTGCCTTATTCGACTCGGAAATTCGTAACAATTGCTTCGGTTCTTGCGATGAATCCTGATATCATTGTGATGGATGAACCCACAGCAGGACAGGATGCGGTTGGACTACAGCAAATCGGTTTTATTTTAGATGAGCTCCAAAACAAGGGTAAAACTGTAATTACGATTACGCATGATATGGAGTTTGTCGTGCGCCATTTTAACCGTGTAATTGCAATGGCACAGGGAGAAAAGATAGCGGATGGAGATATTCAATCCATCTTCTCGGATGCAATTATTATGGAAAGAAGTAGGTTAAAACCCCCCTTTTATGCTAGCCTTGCTAAAGACTTAGGGGTAGAGGGTTCCGTGCTAACAAAAGAGGAGCTTTGGAAGCATCTTCGAATAGAATCGAGGTGATAATTTGAACATATTAGTTGTTGGAAGTATTAATATGGATTTGGTTTTATCTGTCGATCGAATCGTGCGTCCAGGTGAAACGATTCATAGCAGTGGGTATGAACGCTTCTTTGGTGGTAAAGGAGCAAACCAGGCTGTTGCCGCTGCTCAATTAGGAGCAAATGTCTCTTTCATTGGGGCGGTTGGAGATGATGATTTCGGTAGAGCAACTCTTGAGCATTTTCAGGATAAGGGAATCGAAACGAAAGGGATTAAACAATCTGACAAAACCGGAACAGCAATTATTCAAGTTAGCCATGATGTGGAGAAAATTCCATTGTTCTTGTACCGGGAGCCAATCATACACTTTCTGTTGAAGATATAACGAAGCAGGAAGCGCTTTTTGATTCGTGCGATATCTTATTGACACAGTTAGAGGTCCCTCTTTCTGTAGTGGAAAAAGCGGTAGAGCTTGCCTATTCAAAAGGAAAAACAGTTATCTTAAATCCTGCGCCTGCTCAAGTTCTATCACCAAAGTTGCTAAAAATGGTGCATTATCTGACACCAAATGAACATGAATTAGCAACCATCAGTAGGGAAAAAGTGGAATCCATCGATGATGCCATCCAAGCATCACATCAGGTAATTTCACTAGGGGTGGAGCATGTGATTACAACCCTCGGCGCCAAAGGTTCTATTCATGTAACGCAGGATTCTCACGACTTGGTACATAGTGAACCTATGCAACCAGTGGACACAACAGGAGCTGGAGATGCTTACAACGCAGGGCTAGCGACAGGACTATTAACTGGTTTATCCGTTCTTGATACTATGCATTTAGCGACTAAGGTGTCTAGAAAGGTCATCATGAAGGAAGGAGCCCAGCCTTCAATTCCGACGATGGAGGAAATATGAGAAACGCCCAGCTCTGAAGTGACCCCAAAAAGTTAGACAGATAATTTTATTAAGCAGCTTGTTGGGCAAGAGTTCGGAATTGTACTGGACTCTTGCCTTTTAATTTTGTCTTAATACGTTTGTTGTTATAGTAATTCATGTATTCTTCAAGTTCTTGTTTAAAATGATCAATGCTATCAAATTCATTGAGGTATAGAAATTCAGATTTCATAATTCCAAAGAAATTCTCTATCACTGCGTTGTCATAACAGTTTCCCTTACGTGACATACTTTGTGTTATCCCTTGCTCCTTTAAGGCGTGGCGATACTGCCTCATTTGGTAATGCCATCCTTGATCTGAGTGAAGAATTAACTTATCTTTATCTGTTAATCGTTCAAAAGACTTCTCTAACATGTTTGAAACAAGTGAGTATGTAGGTCTTGAACCAATCGTGTAAGTAATAATTTCACCATTAAATAAATCAAGAATAGGAGATAGGTAGAGTTTCTCCCCAAATAATTTAAACTCAGTAATATCTGTTACCCATTTTTCATTTGGCTTTTCTGCCTTGAAGTTACGGTCCAATATGTTTGGTGCTGTCTTACCTACTTTCCCTTTATAAGAACGATATTTCTTCATACGAACCATACTTTTCAAACCTAATCCCTTCATGATTCGTTGAACTTTTTTATGATTAACTTTGTACCCACGGTTCACAAGCTCATCTCGAATACGACGATAACCATATCGTCCTTTGTGTTCATAATAAATTTCTTTTATAAGTTTTTAGTTCTGCATCTTTATCTGGACGATCTAATTGTTTAACGAAGTAGTAGTACGTACTACGTGGTACATCTGCCAACGTTATAAGTGCTTTCACCGAGAAGTCATTCCTTAGTTCATAGACTATTTTCGCTTTGTCTTGTTTGGTGATTTTTCCTTGTTTTGAACTAAGGTGTTCAACTTTTTTAGATACTCATTCTCCATTCGTAGCTGTTTTACTTCAGCTTTGAGAGCTTCAATAGAATTATCAGTTGGTACTTGTTTTTGTGTATCTCTCTTATTTTCTTTTTTCATGAGTGTACGCCCCTTTTTCTTCGGTTTAAGGGCGTCTACTCCTCCTTTTTCATAAAGGATCCTCCATTTTCTAATCATACCTGGAGAGGAGATTTTAAAAATCGCGGCTGTTTCATTAGGTGACGTCCCATGCTCAATCATATAGTTAAGCACTTTTAGTTTAAACTGTTCTGAATAACTTGCATAGGATTTCTTTAATAATCCCTCTAAACCATGAAGATTATATTGTGCCACCCAGTTCATTATCACACTTGAAGACGTCCCCAGTGATTCTCCAATAGAATGATAACTCTCATTACCTTCTAAATATCTTTGAACTGCATTTAATTTATTTTCTTGAGTAAATTTAGCCATAAAAAACTGCACCTCCAATTGTTGAGTGTCTAACAATTGGGGTGCAGTTCACTCAGCCTGGGCGTTTACATTTGCATACACATATTTATGAGATAAGCAATGGCAGCAATGGCAAGGAAAACTAGCGTTGCGGTCACTCCCAACAAAGGCATCACAAAAATCATCCATATCACAAAGATCGCAAACCCGATTATAAAAAATAGAAAGTACAAAATAAATGTGGAGAGTTGTCTAAGTCCTCTCATGATGAACACCTCTGCTTCAGCATATGCCTAGGTTAGGGATGGGGTTACTAGTTTGAAAGTAAATGGAACGAAATTGAACGTGTTAGAGAGAAAGTGAAAGAGCGATTAGTCAAACACTACCAAGAGGAAATAAACTGGTTACTAGAATAAATTTATTTAGATTCATTAAACTGTGATTATTTTCACTTAAACTAACGGGCAGCAATGTTTAATAACGGTGATACTTTCTTTGAGAAGGGGGTTAAATTGATTTTGCATACTGAAGTGTTTGGTGCTGGCGAACCAATTGCATTTTTACATACTGGATTACAAACTGGTTTAACTGATTTTGAATATCAAAGGGAGTATTTTAAAGAAAAATATAAAGTTATTCTTCCTGATTTACGTGGTCACGGAAAATCAGTTGAGGAAGACCTTACCAATTTTTATAAAGGTTCAGCGAAAGATATAGTAGATACTCTTATTAACTTAGAAGTGGATTCCGCACATATTGTTTAGCTGGGATATTTTCAGCAAAAAGGTTTCCTAACAAAGTTAAAAGTATAACGATATCTGGTGTTATGTCTGACAGACCAAATAATTGGTCTGTCAGACATAAACATGATGTTGAACGCCAAGCTCAACTGATGAAAAATGAAAAAGTGAATGATTACTATAACAGTTTACATAGGTCTAATTGGAAACAATCTCTTGAAATTGGAAAGGATGAAAATTGGTATCCATTTAACGAAACAAGAAATTTAGATGGTATTACATCTCCTATTTTGTACATAGTTGATGAAGGTGATAAAGCTGAAACGAAAGGTACACTATTTTACACTTCAATAAAAGATGGTGTGCACGTTTCTATTATTCCATTCGCATCTCACTTAGTTCATACAGAGCAATCAGAGATTTATTCGCAAATTTTAGAAGAATTTTTAATTAAGGTTGATAATTAAATATTTCTTAGAATATTGAACAAGGATTCAGCCCTCATCGTGTTAAAGGGCAGGTTAGTGGCTTTAGATTTTATACGTTTAAGTGTGTAAAATATCAAAAATGGAAAAAGCACTAAAAGATTTGAGGATAGTGCAAGCAAGAAAGCTATTTAACCCCTGACCAGTTGCGTCCCTATGAAGGCCGGCAGATTAGCCTATTAGGCTGCGTCCGGCCTACTTAGAGTAAGCTTAACTTGACTTTTTGTATAGTTTATTTTACATTATGTATATAGTAATTTACTTTATGTAAAATGGGATATACAGGAGGTGTAAACTATGATCTATCAAGAAAAGAAGAGCATTGTATCACTGATCAGCACAATCATTATTTTTGGAGCTTATTGTGCATATATGTATCCGCAGTATCCCGATGGTGTGCAGGAGTCGACGGAAACTTTTCGTTTTTGGGGTTCCTTCGTTCTCATCTTGACGTTGGTTTCCATTGTTGCGCATATCGTGAACAGCATTGCTTTCAACATCGTCTTCCGAATAACGACGGGAGAAAAGGAACCATCCTTTGCAGATGAAATGGATAAAATCATTGAACTGAGATCATTCCGAAATTCTTTCTTTGTGTTTGTTCTTGGTTTTCTTCTTGCAATGGGATCGCTGGTGATTGAACAGCCGTTACAGGTGATGTTCGTGATCCTGATCATCTCCGGATTTATCTCAGATGTGACCGGTTCCGTCACGAAACTTTATCACTATCGGAAAGGAGTATAATATGGGCAAAAATCTTGTTGGCAATCATATCAGAAAATTACGCTTCAATCATGATGAAATGACCCAGCAGCAATTGGCTGACAAGGTAGGCGTAACAAGACAAACTATCGTGGCTCTAGAAAAGGGAAACTACTCCCCATCTCTAGAACTGGCTTTTCGTATTGCTAACGCCTTTAACTTACCTTTGGAAGGGGTATTCTTTTATGGGGATAACACAAGGCAGTAAGAACTATGATTGTTTTTGCTTTACCTTTTATAAAAAGAGGGCGATAAAAATGCAATCAATTCTTGTCTCTACAGTGGTTGGTACCGCAACTTTTTCTCTGAAGCCAGATTGGAGAGCAAAATGAAGATAACAGCCTCGAATCTCATCCATTGGGCAGGTTTAGCAACTATGGTGGCAGGGATCCTTTTCATAGTCATTCAGCCGATCCATCCACCTAAAAATCTTTCGTCAGTAACTACATGCGCATGGGCAATTATCCATTACTTGACCATCGCCATGTCTTTCTACGGCCTGATCAGCATTGCTGGGATCTATGCCAGGCAAGTGAAAGAGGCAGGTTGGCTTGGTGGGGATATGCGCTCTGGTCTGAACGGCGAGAGAAAGCCTTGTAACCCTTACCCGGCCCCTGTATCTTCGGAGCGCGCCATGAAACGCATACAGCGCATCGTAAATCAGTTCAAGGAGCATAATTATGAAAACGGATGTCTACGATGAAGATCAAGCCCCTGATGTGCCTCAGCAGAGTGATATAGGTAAACCTAAGCCTCAGAAAACTAAAGCACCGGCAAAAGCAGTTTCATCAAAGAGGCTCATTACTGCACTGCTCGTGCTGAGCGCCGTTCCGCTGGCCGCAGGGGCCTTCCGTCTAACCGAGTTAGCAGGCGGTGCGGAAATCACGTCGGCCAACGCGCGATTCTTTGAGTCACCCCTGCCGGTGGTGTTGCATATCTTGAGCGCTAGCGTATATACCATCCTGGGCACGTTCCAGCTCGCAACCGGTTTCCGGCGGCGCAGGCCCGGCTGGCATCGGGCGGCCGGGCGGCTCCTGGTTCCATGCGGACTGTTGGTTGGTCTTTCAGGGCTGTGGATGACCCTGTTCTATCCCAGCCCGGATGGCGCTGGTGAGCTCCTTTATGCATTACGACTTCTGTTTGGGTCCGCCATGGTTGTGTCCATCCTCCTCGGCTTTGCCACGATCCTGCGAGGGGACGTGATTCGGCACCGTGCATGGATGATTAGAGGCTATGCAATCGGGCTTGGTGCTGGTACCCAGGTCCTGACCCATTTGGCCGGGGAATTGATCATTGGCCCACCGAGTGAGCTCAGTGGAGCGCTATTAATGGGTGCGGGCTGGGTTATCAACCTTACCGTGGCCGAATGGGCTATCCGCAAGCGGCCATAATGATGTATTCATTAACGGGTGCATTCCCGCAAGAATGGTAATGCTATTTCTTTAAGTAAAGAGTAGGATAATTTAAGAACAGTTTTACTATTGGTCTATTTATTCGTATTAATTAAGAAATAAAACAAATTTGAGGTGGAAGAATGAAGGCCATTGTGTACACAAGATACGGTCCCCCCGATGTGCTTGAATTGAAACAGGTTGATAAACCTATTCCAAAAGATAATGAAATCTTAGTTAAAGTAAAAGCCACAACCGTAACAGTAGCAGATATTCGGTCACGGAGTTTTACGGTTCCTCCTGCTTTTTGGCTTCCTGCTCGTATAACACTTGGTTTGAGACAACCAAAAAAAGAGATATTAGGAATGGAGTTAGCTGGAGAAGTGGAATTTGTGGGGAAAAATGTAAAAAGGTTTAAGCAAGGAGACCAAGTTTTTGCAGCATCCTTGACTGGGTTTGGAGCTTACGCAGAATATAAGTGTTTGGAGGAAGATGGACCTGTAGCTATTAAGCCTTCCAATATAACTTATGGAGAAGCTGCTGCCATTCCTATTGGAGCCCGAACAGCATTGCATTTTCTTAGAAAAGCAGGTATAAAGAGCGGTCAATCGGTTTTAGTTTATGGTGCTTCAGGGAGTGTAGGAAGTTATGCAGTCCAGCTTGCCAAATATCTCGGTGCATACGTTACAGGGGTTTGCAGTACAACGAATTTGGAATTAGTAAAATCTCTGGGAGCTGACAAAGTGATTGATTATACAGCAGACGATTTTTCTAATACAGACGAAACATATGATGTCTTCTTTGAAGCGGTAAACAAGAGTAGTTTTTCAGAGTGTAAAAAATTATTAAAGGACAACGGTACCTATATAAATGTTACTGAACCACTACCTAGCGTTCAAATGCTATGGACTAAATTGACCAGTACTAAGAAACTATTATTGAGCCGGAATTCACCTGAAACTTCAGAAGCATTAAACTTCCTTAAAAAACTTGTTGAGATGGGAAAGTTAAAAGTAGTCATTGACAGATACTATTCGTTGGATGAGATTGTGGAAGCTCATAGATACGTCGAGAAAGGACACAAGAGGGGAAATGTCGTTATAAATGTGGAACATAACCACTAATTTAAGGTGTATTAAAAACATACCTCTTGAAGAATATATTAGTTCGAGTTATTTAGTGTATCCGTCTATTAAAATGTAAAATTTGTGAAATAATGTACTTTCAACTAAAGGGTGCAATTTTTGAAGAAAAAAAACTTTGATAATCTTTAACGAACAGGGCAAAAACAAGAAGAGGGAGAATCCATTCAAATTAAATCAGATATAAATTATCTTTTTAGGCCGAGGTGTAACTGGTGGGAAGAAACCAATATAAAGGTAGCTTGTCCTATTGAAATCAATTGGTCGTTCAGTAAGGAAAACCTTATTGATTTGTTAAAGAGTGTGATAAATAAAACAAATCAATATTCTCATCAACAGATTTGTGATTGGTGTGATAAGTATTATATGAAGTTGGGTGAACTAGGTGATGAAATTATATACGTCGTACTAAGGGATATGGGATATTTTCACAGTAGGATTTATTTTTAGCTAATACCTTCTCGCTTAAAGAGCTACAGCATTTAGATTTTACTAAAGTAAAATTGCCCATTGAATGGTTCGAAGGATGGTTAAAGGAATTAGCTTAACAAATTTCTAACCTAAAGTTTGTGAGAGATTTTGCACTTACGCTAACGGGTGCTTGAACAAGAGATACAGCCTTTATATCGTTATAGGACGGGATTATTTAATATGATAGAAACAAAAAGTAATAAATTTCGTCTTTTGGGACAGGAGGTAGTCATATGCTGAAGAAAATTATAATCTGTTTACTAGTCATTTCAACTCTTGTAGCTTGTAGTCAACAAGGTGCCGAAGAAGAACCATCTATAGATAAAACCCTTGATATAACTTTAGAAGAGGTAGAAACTGCAATAACAGAACAAGGATTAGAATTAGAAGAAGCAAATTTACCAAGTGGAAATGCTTTTATCCAAGAACTAAACAGTGTGTCACCAAAAGCATATTTCATAGATGGTAGGACACTATCTACCTATGTCTTTCCAACTGTTGAAGCACGAGAAAAGGGAATGAATGATTTTGAAGAAAAAACTGCAACAATGGAATTGGAAATTCATAAAACATTCACTAAGAAAAATATTTTAGCATTCTTTGTAGAGGGAAACGAGGAAACTAGTACTAAATTAAAAACAGCCATAAATGAATTGGAATAAAACCAGATTAAATTACAGAGTGTGAATGACTACACTTAAAGTGAATGGTGCTAATGTGGAGCAATGAAAGGTGCTGGTCAATGAAGGGCTGGTACCTTTTTTGTTGAAGTAAAAGGGCAGAATACTTCAATAAACATTTTCTCTTGCTATAATGGTAGAGACGTTACCTAATAATAGGTTAGGAGAATTGATTTGCTAAAAACATTATCTTTTATCGCCAACAGATTAAGTGACCGTAATATAACTTGGGGAGTTGGTGGTTCACTTTTACTTAGTTTTTATAAAATAATTGATAAACCAAACGATATAGATATTTTGGTAGATGAAGCAAATGCCGCCAAGATAAATGAAATCATGTCATCCATAGGTAAACCAAAAGAAGCATTGAGTTCTAACCCTTTTCGTACAATCTATTTCTCTAAATATAGCATTAATGATATAGATATTGATGTCATGGGAGGACTTGCAATACAACATGACGAAGGGATTTACAAAATATCTTTTCAACAGGAATCCATTGTAGCTCACAAAAAAATAAATGGAGTTGATATTCCATTATGTTCTCTTGAAGATTGGTATATCTTATATTGGTTAATTCCAAACAAGCAAGAAAAGGCCTTGCTTATTGAAAAGTATCTAGAAGTTAATGGTGTAACATATCCACAACTACTTATTGAAGCACTCAGACAACCTTTGCCCCTTGAAGTCAAAGAGAGGGTAGAAAAACTCTTAAGCTAACGGAGTATAATTTGGAACAACCACACTTTATAAAGACTATTATTCATTACATGCAATAAGAAAGACTGATAACGAACGGGTGGCGAATCTGATAAAGCAGATACGATTTTTCACTATAAAACAGGTAAGTGGAACAATGAGATGATAAAGGAGGCGTTTCTATAACAAGTAGAAACGCTTATTTTATATAGATAGGTTTGTTTTTAATCAAGAAATTAAAACGAAATAGTAATATGATGCAAACTAATTAATTCGATAGGGGGAACGAGAATGAAGTCGATAACGGTTTATCATTATGAAGCTTTTAGTAAAGAACCTCACAAAGGAAATCCTGCGGGTGTAGTGTTAAATGGTGATGAATTGACAGATATAGAAATGCAAGAAATTGCCTACAAGTCGGTTTTAATGAGACGGCTTTTCCGGTTACGTCAAATGTAGCTGACCTTAGAATACGTTTTTTCACTCCCAGGTCATGAAATGAATTTATGTGGTCATGCCACAATGGCAACTGTTTTTGATTTAAAAAGTAAAGGGTTATTGGGAGATAAAAAGGAGATAACAGTTGAAACAAATGCTGGTATTCTACCGATTAAAATTAATGCATCTGTTAATAGTGAAATATGTATAATGATGAAACAGGCTTCTCCCCAATTTAAGGAATTCAGAGGTTCTAAAGAAGAATTGGCAAGTTCAATAGGAATAAAGGAATCAGATCTTCATGCTGATTTGCCTATTCTTTATGGAAGTACAGGTACTTGGAATTTGCTAATACCGATAAAACAACTTGATACTTTTCAATAAATGCTACCCAATAATAAACGATTCCCTAACCTTTTAAAGGAAATGCCTAAATCATCTATTCATCCTTTTTGTCTGGAAACATATGACTCAAAAGCTGATATGCACGCTCGACACTTTTCTTCACCTTATTCAGGTACTATTGAAGATGCAGTAACTGGCACTGCTTCAGGGGTGAGGGGGCATTTTATGCAAAATACATTAAAAATAGTATTAAGGAGCCTCAGAATCTTATAGTTGAACAAGGACATGAAAAGGAAAAAGAGGGTCGGGTGGGAGTACATGTTCCTGAAAATAGTGAAACATTTGATGTTCAGATTACTGGAAATGCAGTTTATGTGAAAGATTTTCAAGTCTTGTTTGAAAAATAAGAGTGTGCGAATATATACAGTTAAATAAATTTACACAAACTAACCGAATCTTTTATACTGGCGCAGGTCCCTTGGTATTTCAAGCTTGCGTCTTTTATTATGGAGTGATTGTTTGATTTGAACAAAAGTACGGTATTCCATTTGTAAGTATCTCGTAATTTTTTGAACGTATTCCTAGGCTATTTCTTGACTAATTTTTTTATAGCTAAACCTGTCGAAATTGTAGTATAAACGAATTATTTTCCTAAAAACAGAATCCAACTTTCTTCCTGTTTTGACTTTTTATAATTGTTTTAAGAAGTTTCTTCTTTTATACTTCAAACTAAATTGAAAGCGATTTCAATAATTTGAAAACTGGAGGTGAATTTGTAAGCGTCGTTCATTAAAAAATAGGAGGGAAACAATGAAAACGAAGACTTTTACAAGACGAATGTCTACGATGCTTTGTTTGCTTTTGCCCATATCCCTTATACCGATGCAAACCATTTCGATTTCTGCGAAAGAAGATTCCAATATTTCCTTTTCTACTTCGTTTGAAAGCAGCGATACACCTCTTACCTGGGAAAATGAAGTAGAGCTAGATGCGGAAGGAAATGCAATGGAAAGTGGAGTAAATGGGAATGTTCCTTACGATGGAATTCAAGGAGACATTACCCATCAAGTAGAGAATATTTCAGCAAGTGCTGAAAATCCACCAAATGAAATTGCTACGAATCTAGTAGACCGTAATCCTCAAACGAAGTGGCTAGCCTTTGAACCTACAGCCAGAATCGAATTTTCCTTTGAACATGAAGTGAATATTGTAAAATACGCACTTACCTCAGCAAACGATGCTCCTCAAAGAGATCCGCAAGCTTGGGAGCTATACGGATCTAATAATCAAGAGGAGTGGACAAAGCTTGATGCACAAATGAATCAGTCCTTCGGCGATCGATATGAGAGAAAACTCTATGAATTTAGTAATGATCAAAGCTTCCAATATTATCGACTAGAGATAACTAAAAATGCTGGAGCTGGTTTAACTCAATTAGGCGAGATTGCATTATCTAACGGAATAGACGCGCCACCTCCAGAACCATCGAACATGAAAACGAATATTGGAGACGGTCCAACTAGTAGCTACACTGCAAAAACGAATGTAGGCTGGACAGGCACGAAGGCGCTATTCTATCAAGGACAGCAGACAAGTAAAGAACGTGGATATTCCTATAACAAAATCTATGATGTAAACGTAGATGTAACAGGCAAAACACAGCTTTCCTATTTGATTCATCCTGAGTTTGCAGACCAAGATCAGCTCGATTATTCCGGTACGTATGTGTCGATTGATTTGGCATTTACCGATGGTACGTACTTGAGTGAGCTAGGAGCCTTGGATCAGCACGGAGTCGAACTTAGTCCTCAGGCTCAAGGGAATTCCAAAACCCTTTATATGAATCAATGGAATTATAAGGTTTCCAATATTGGACAAGTAGCGAAAGGAAAAACGATTGATAGAATACTAGTGGCGTATGATAATCCAAAAGGACCTGGGGTGTTCCGAGGAAGTATCGATGATATTAAGATTGACGGGAATCCTTCAGAAGAAGCACCTGCTAGTCCGGTAGATTATGTGAATATTCTACGTGGGACAAATTCGAATGGCTCCTTTTCAAGAGGAAATAACTTCCCGGCCATTGCTGTGCCGCATGGGTTTAATTTCTGGACACCTGTCACGGATGCAGGCTCAACAAGCTGGCTTTATTCCTATCAGCAGTCCAATAACAATCAAAATAAACCGGAGCTAGAAGCATTTTCGTTAAGTCATGAGACGAGTCCGTGGATGGGAGATCGTCAAACTTTCCAAATCATGCCGTCTCAAGTATCAGGAAAGCCCTCTGCAGACCGAAATGAACGGGCGTTATCTTTTGATCATT
This sequence comes from Radiobacillus deserti, assembly GCF_007301515.1. Lineage (GTDB taxonomy): Bacteria > Bacillota > Bacilli > Bacillales > Amphibacillaceae > Radiobacillus > Radiobacillus deserti. Next base: position 2,822,436 of record NZ_CP041666.1, on the reverse strand, counting down.
CGAACGAGATTGCTAAACCATATTATTATAGCGTGACGTTTGATAATGGAATCCAGACAGAAATTGCCCCAACGAATCGGGCAGCTATGTTTAAGTTTCATTTTACTGGAGAAGACAACAAGCTTATTTTTGATAATGTAAATAACAATGGTGGTTTAACGTTAAATCCTGAAGAACAAGCGTTAACCGGTTATACAGATGTTCGTAGTGGACTATCTGCAGGTGCAACGAGAATGTTCGTTTACGCAACGTTTGATGCACCTGTAACGGAAAGCTCGATGTTAACGGGAGAAGGAAGAAACAATGTTTCTGGTTATATGGGCTTTGAAGCAGAAAGCAAAACGGTAACGATGAACATCGCAACATCGCTTATTAGTGTCGAACAAGCGAAAAAGAACCTCGAGCAAGACATTCCAAAAAACAAGACGTTCGACCAAGTGAAAAAGGAAGCGAAAAAAGAGTGGAATGACAAACTGAGCATTATAGAGGTAGAAGGTGCATCTAAGGATGAGCTAACCACTCTTTACTCGAATATGTATCGTCTATTCCTGTACCCAAACATCGCTTACGAAAACACAGGTACAGAGGACAATCCAGTGTACAAATATGCAAGTCCATTCTCCCCAGCAACTGGCGAGAATACAGCAACAGAAACGGGTGCCAAGATTGTGAACGGTAAGCCGTATGTGAACAACGGATTCTGGGATACGTATCGCACCACTTGGCCGGCTTATACGCTTCTTACACCAACCCAAGCAGGTGAAATGATTGATGGGTTCGTTCAGCAGTACAAGGATGGTGGATGGATTTCACGTTGGTCCTCCCCCAGGTTACGCGAACCTAATGGTAGGGACAAGCTCGGACGTCGCTTTTGCAGATGCTTATCTAAAAGGAGTAACAAATTTTGACGTCGATGCTTTTTACGAATCCGCTCTAAAAAATGGAGCAGTGGCGAGTGATGACGCAAGTGTCGGTCGAAAGGGATTGACGACGTCTATATTTGACGGCTATACAAGTACATCTACTGGTGAAGGCATGTCTTGGGCATTAGATGGATATATTAATGATTTTGCCATTTCCAATATTGCGAAAGCATTAGCGGAAAAAAGCAGAGGAGAAGAAAAAACGAGATATGAAACAGATTATAACTACTATTTAAATCGAGCACAAAACTATGTGAACATGTTCCAACCAGAGGCAGAATTCTTTATTGGAAAAAATGCTGATGGTACATGGAGAACCTCTGCAGAAGAGTTTGATCCTCGAGAATGGGGAGGAGACTACACGGAAACAAACGCTTGGAACATGGCTTTTTCATGTCCCGCAAGATGGCCAAGGTTTAGCTAATCTGTATGGGAATCGTAAAGCATTAGCAGAGAAGCTGGATGAGTTTTTTTCTACTCCGGAAACAGCTTTACATCCAGGACATTACGGTGGGGTTATCCATGAGATGAGAGAAGCCAGAGACGTACGGATGGGCATGTACGGTCATAGTAATCAACCATCCCATCACATTGCTTATATGTACAATTACACTGGTCAACCGTGGAAAACACAAGAGAAGATTAGTGAAATTATGTCACGACTTTATCTGGGGAGTGAAATTGGACAAGGCTATGCAGGAGATGAAGACAACGGTGAAATGTCTGCATGGTATATATTTAGTGCGGCAGGCTTCTATCCGCTGCAAATGGGATCTCCGAACTATGCAATCGGAGCACCGCATTTCGAAAAGATGACGATTCACTTAGAAAATGGCAAAGATATCGTGATTAACGCACCGGATGTCAGCAAAGAAAATAAATATATACAAAGCCTTAAAGTCAATGGAAAGAGATATAATAAGACATCCATCCCTCATAAGCTATTGGCGAATGGAGCGACATTGGATTTTGACATGGGAGCGAAGCCTTCCAAATGGGGAACTTCTGAAGATGCATTACCGACATCTATTACAGAAGCGGCTACGGATGGTACGTCAATACAACTAGACCCGTTGTCTGATTTTACAAATGACGGAAAAGGTAAGGCTTATCATAGTGACCAAGGAGTAGCGAAAGCTTGGTTTGATAATACGTCTGCCACGAAGCTTTCTCTTGTGGCAGATAAAGCTTGGGTCCAGTATAAATTCGACTCGAATGAAAAGCGGGCCATGATGTACACCCTCACTTCTGGTGAAACGAAGGAAGAGGATCCGAAAAGCTGGGAAGTGATTGGCTCGAATGACGGCAAGCATTGGACACTTTTGGATCGAGAAGAAGATGCCTCGTTCAAGTGGAGAAATTTTACCCAACCGTTTACAATCGATAATCCTGGTGATTACCAATACTACCGAGTTCAATTTAAGGAAAATCAAGGTGCCGATCAAATCACGTTAGTAGAAGTAGAATTTCTTGGCTATGGAGATGTGACGAAAAAGCTGGATCAGGTAGAAGAAACGGTTGAAAACCTGCGGGAGTCAAAGGACATTTCTTGGCATGAGCACCTTATGTTAGAGTCTAAGCTTAAAGTGATGAACTATCTATTGGAAAAAGACCGTTATTCCATTGCTTCTAAACAGATAGAAGCTACAATGAAATGGCTTAGACATTCCAGACATTTGTCTGACGATGTGCGTTCTATGCTCATTGCGGAATTTACGGCATTAAAGGGATATATAGATCGCGCGGACAAGGATTCTATACCTGGGAAAGGGAGATGGAAATATCGGGATGAGGTGGAGCAAGTACCCATTTTTGAACTAAGTACGTTAAATACGCCAACGATTGAACCGGGACAAGACGCCACTATCTCTGTAGATATTCAGAACGTAGGAATGTCAGAAGGAGAAAAAGAAGTGGTGCTATCTATCAATGGGGAGCAGCAAGAAGTCAAAATAGTTACGGTAGCACCAGAAGAAAGCAAAACAGTAAGCTTTTCTGTATCTGATTTACCATTAGGGATTCATGAGATAAACGTGAACGACTTGGTTGGTACATTAAAAGTACTACATGAAAACGAGCCTGTACTTTCCATGAATTTTGAGGGAGAGGATGCGAGTGACCAGTCTCCTTATAAGAATGATGGTACGATAAATGGAAGCTCACACGTTGTGGAAGGGAAGTTTGGCAATGCGTTACAGTTAGACGGAGGATGGATTGAGGTTCCCAGCTCTGAATTTTTGAATGGGGGAGATGAGCTTTCTATTGCAACTTGGGTAAAATTAGACGATGCGAAGGAAGACCAAAAAATCATCGGCAAGACGTCAATTGGTGATGGGTATCTATTAGGTGTAAGCGGTGGTATGTATCCAGAAATATGGGCAGAAGGCGGTGCCAAACTTTCCTTTAAAGAAGGAACCGTTCCTTCTGGAGAATGGGTCCATTTGACATTGACCTGGAAGCAAGGGGAGCGATTGATTGCTTATATAAATGGAGCAGAAGTAACAAATATTGCAGCTGGTTCTAACCCAATCCTAAGCAATGACCAGTCGCTCATCATCGGTGGTGCGCCATGGGATCCACAAGCTTTACAGATGAGCGGAGCTATTGATGAGGTTCGACTATTTAAACAGGTATTACAGCCAGAGCAAATTGCAAAGCTAATGGAGGATAATACAATCGAATAAACCTCGAAATCCCACTGCATTTGGTGCAGTGGGATTGTTGTTGTTGAAATGAAAGTAAATGGAGTAGTTTTGAAAGTAAATTATAAAATATTGAAAGTATTCTCAGGCAAAATGAAAGTGTACATAAAAAAGTAAAAGTATCTCATCGAAAAATAAAAGTATCTTCAATCTGTATTTTTTCTGCAAATAATGAAATAAAAACGTAACGTTTAAAATTACAAAATTCGGCAATAGTACATGTAGAAACACGAGGAGGTGTTAAGAATGGACAAGCTATCTGCTTATTTCCAAAACGAAAATGATGCAGTGGATGTTCAAACGAAGCTACAAACATTAAAGGTTGATAATCTTACAGTTGAGGAAGTTCCCGAGAGTCACACAGGGATATTAGATACACTAAGAGAATTACTTAACTCGGGGGATGACGAAACAGATCATACTCCATATAAAGTATTGTTCGAAGTAGCGGAAGAAGACTCGAACCGCGCTTTAGCTATTATTGAAGAGAACGGTGGATATATCGAGGACTAAAATCGGGTGCATCGCCCGATTTTTTTCTGGTCTAACTTATTTCATCAGATTATGTTAAACTATGGAAAAGTGGTGGTGAAAGAATGTCAATTTCAAGAATACTAAAGTTTGCTACAGGGTTATGTGAAGCAGTTTTAGGGATTCCATTTCTAGGTGCAGCGATTATACTAGGGAATTTGTGGACTCCACTAGGGTTCATGCTCGTTTTTCATATTATCACGCTTCTGTTCACAAAAAGAGATGGGGGTTCCACGTTTGGGAGTGTATTAGGGATTATCACATCATTAATCGGTGGAATTCCTTTTGTAGGAATGGTCATGCATATCATCACAGCTATTGTTCTTTTATTCCAGGCAGTGCTGCCTGAAAGATAACTAAAATCACCAAAACGTAGATGTGATCTAGCATTGACAAATATTTCTTTCCATAATATGATATTTATGAAAACGATTACATGTGGATAGAGGTGATTCCGTGGCAAACATTCAAGAGGTTGCCAAAAAAGCTGGGGTATCCGTTGCCACAGTATCACGCGTTTTAAATAAACAAGCTATCGTTTCTGACAAAACGAAAGAAAAAGTCGAGCAAGCTATTAAAGAGCTTAATTACGAACCGAGTCTACTAGGTAGAAATCTTCGAACGTCTGAAAGTCGACTCATATTAGTACTTATACCAAGTATCTCTAATCCTTTTTATGCGGAAATTATAAACGGCATTGAAGACACAGCTATCAGTCAAAATTACAATATTTTACTCTGTGACACCGATTCCAATCCGGAGCGAGAATCGATTTATTTTAATCTAGTCAAAAACAGAATGGCCGATGGTGTTATCTCTATGGACCCAACGGTTAACAAAGAGCGATTATTTGAACTGGCAGAAACCTATCCGATTGTTCAATGCAGTGAATACGATGAGCATGGATATATTCCATATGTAACAATCAATAATGAAGAAGCAGCATACCATGCCGTTAAACATTTAATTGACGTAGGACATAAACGAATTGCTCTTATTAACTCGGATGAAAAGTTCTTGTATGCTAGAGAACGCAGACAAGGCTTTGAAAGAGCACTTGCTGAAAGTAACCTGCCCATTGAAGATAAGTGGATTTACCATACGGAAGAAGTAGATTTTGAGGATGGTCAAAAAGCAATGGCACATTTGCTAGAGTTAGAGGAAAAGCCGACCGCCGTATTTGCGGTATCGGATGTTTTGGCAATTGGAGCTTTGAAAGAGATTCATTCTAAAGGATTAAAAGTTCCTGATGATTTAGCAATTGTCGGATTTGATAAAATAAGTTTTTCTAATATGACGTATCCTACCTTGACTACTGTGTCTCAGCCGATGTACACGATGGGCTGTACAGCTGTAAACATGCTAATTGATCGGTTACAAGGAAAAGAAGTGAACAGTGTCATGTTAGAGCATGAGTTAATCATAAGAGAATCTACAACATAAGTAAAAGCTGTGTTAGGCTACTCTAGCACAGTTTTTTTTGATTAGTCCTTTTCAATTGTGGTCATCATGTATAGAAAAAACAAACGGAGGCCCTATGGAATTTATTTTTTATATATTGTTAGCTTATGTTTTCATGAAAGTTCCGGTTGTTGGACCAAATCTACGACTATTGAATACGCTCATACATGAATGTTCACATGTTTTGGTAGCGAAAATGACAGGTGGGAGAGGGCATTCGATTAAACTCCATCCTGATACATCCGGAACCGCCTTAGTCCAATCTTCCACTCGCTTTAGTGGAATCTTGTCCACTTATGCTGGATATACCGGACCGTCTTTAACAGCTTTTGCGCTGTTTTACTTGTTGAAACAAGGAAACTATCAGCTTGTTATGTTATTTTTCCTCACCCTAGTGGTAGGAACGACAATCCTATGGATTAGAAATGTATTTGGACTCCTTTGGTCGATTAGTTTTGCTGGTCTTCTTTACGTATTATTTTATTATGAGTTAGATGAGGCACTGTTACATGGCAGTATAATCTTATGCTCGATTGTCCTACTTGAATCTATCACAAGTGCTGCATTTATTTTTTTCAAAAGTATGACCAGTCCAAGAGAAGCAGGGGATGCTACGATTCTTCAAAGAGTAACTTGGATCCCGGCGGTAATCTGGGGGATGTTGTTTTTTGTACAATCCGTTTTTGTAGGGGTGAAGATTTTTCTCCAATATGTGGGAGTTTGAGAAGAAAGGGGAAATTACGATGAAAATTGTCATTGCACCTGACTCGTTTAAAGGAAGCTTAACAGCTGTGAAAGCGGCACATACGATTCAACGAGGGATTTTAGATATCGACCAAACGATACAAACGATAATCAAACCGATGGCGGACGGTGGGGAAGGTACACTAGATACATTGTTGACAGCGATAGAAGGTAAGAAAGTCAATCTCCGCTGCAAAGGTCCTTTGGGGCGTGAGGTGGATGCTTACTATGCAATTGTAAACAACAATACCGCTGTGATTGAAACGGCAAATATTGCAGGGTTAGTACAAGTCCCATTAGAACAGCGAAATCCAGAGATGACAACTACTTTTGGGATTGGGCAAGTGATTATGAACGCTTTGGATAAAGGGTGCACCTCCTTTGTCGTTGGATTAGGAGGGAGCGCAACGAATGATGGCGGTCTAGGTATGCTTCAGGCCTTAGGGATGAAGAGTTGGGATGAAGCATCGAAACAGACAGGACCGTATGGAAAGGATTTATATGAGATACGTCAAGTTTCCTTTGAGCAACTAGATAAGAGACTCCAAGATGTGCATTTTCAGATTGCTTGTGATGTCGATAACCCACTTTGTGGAGAGAATGGTGCGACTGCTATTTATGGTCCACAAAAAGGAGCAACGGTGACACAAATTGCTCAATTGGATAGAGCATTAAAAAATTACGCGTTCAGCGTCGAAGGAAGGCTTAATCAATCTTTTCAGAATCAGCCGGGAGCTGGTGCGGCCGGCGGACTAGGATTTGCATTTTTAGCTTTAGGAGCAGTGTTAGAGTCAGGGGCAAAACAGATTGGAACTACGATCGGTTTAGAAGAAGAAATAGCTGATGCGGATCTTGTGATTACAGGGGAAGGGCAGAGCGATAACCAAACGTTGAATGGGAAAGCACCAAGCTATGTTGCCCAGATAGCCAAAAAACATCATGTACCAGCCATTCTTTTATCCGGTAGCTTAGGAAAAGGATCTGAACAATTACATGATTTATTTATCGGTTGCTTTTCCATCACGGACCGTCCAATGAGCTTAGAAGAATGTATGGAGCAAGCAGATGAACTATTATTTCAACAAACGAAGCGAATTACCCACTTTATAAAACAAACCAGGATGCTTTAACAAAAAAAAGGCTGGCGATAGATTCGCCAGCAAGTGTACATTTATAGTTTGGGGATACACAACCATAACACAGGGTTACTGCAGCTCTTACAGTTCATGAAGAGTTAAGCTTCTGCAGAGCGGGACATTGTTCCTACTCTTCTATCCACCATTTTGCTTCCTACAATTAACATAACTCCAGAGATATGTCCGACCACAAGGTGACCATAGAATAAAATCCAAAGATACGTTTCATTTGGACCAATTCCAGAAGTAGTCGCTTTCACATACGCAAGCCAAGCGCCAATCATGAAAGGGACTTGAATCAGCCATCACTTTTTTGTTACGTAACCATAAGAAGATCGGTGTAACGCTAAATAGAATTAGGTAGGCTAGTAAAAATACCATTAAAACCATGTCCATTCTCCTCTACAAGATGACTTTACTCTTATTTATGTAAGTGCTTACATAAATAATAACATACTGTTCACAAATTTGTAACAACTTTTTCAAAAAAACTTTCACTTTTAGGATATGCACGAGTTAATAAAGTGTGAAACCAAGGTATTAGCTTTGAATAGGGAATTATTTTAGAATAATAAGTGAAACTATATTTTTTTATAAAAGGATTGATACGAATGGATGTAAAATCCTATATACAATACGACGCATTAGGATTAGCTGAATTAATTCAAAAAAAGGAAGTCTCATCAAAAGAGTTAATCGATGCTGCTTTTACACGTATAGAAGCAGTAAACCCTAGCCTTCAAGCAGTAATTAGAACGAGAAAAGAGAAAGCACTTGATGAAATAGGGAAGATGCATGGTCCCTTCTCTGGAGTTCCCATTTTATTAAAGGATATATCTCAAGCTATCGAAGGAGAAAAATTAACAGCTGGAGCGAAGCTTTTAAAGGATAACGTTGCTAAAAGAGATTCTAATTTTGTGTCCAGAATTCGAGAAGCGGGCTTTTCTATCATTGGCCAAACGAATACACCTGAATTCGGCCTGAAGAATATAACGGATCCAGATTTGTATGGTGCAACGAAAAACCCGTGGAACACGAGCCATTATGCCGGTGGTTCAAGTGGTGGAGCTGCAGCAGCTGTCGCTTCGGGCATGGTTCCGTTAGCGGGTGCTAGTGATGGAGGTGGATCGATTAGAATTCCGGCATCCTTCACAGGTTTATTCGGTTTAAAACCTACTCGTGGACGGACGCCAGTTGGACCAGGAATTGGTCGACAATGGCAAGGAGCTTCCATTGATTTTGCGGTGTCACGGACTGTTCGAGATAGTGCTGCCTTGCTTGACTGGATGCAAATCGTTCAGCCAGAAGCGGCATTTCAAACCCCCCTTTTTGAAGGGAGCTATTTAGAAGAAACCATGAAGAGACCGAATCGGAAATATAGAATTGCTTTTTCAGTGAAGTCTCCAGTTGGTACACCAGTCAGCTTCGAAGCACAAAGAGCGGTTCAGAAGCTGGTGAATTGGTTAGAAAAAGAGGGTCATTTTGTGGAAGAACGAGATAATGAAGTGGATGGAATTCGATTAATGCATAACTATTATCTCATGAATAATGGAGAAATTGCAGCCATGCTAGAATCGATGGAACATGCGTTAGGTAGAGAAGTCACAACAAATGATGTGGAGCTGATTACATGGGCATTATATCAATCCGGGAAATATGTAACAGCTTCGGAGTTTACCCGTAGCCTGGCGGAGTGGGATGCGGCTAGTGCCAAAATGGCAGATTTCCATAAGGAGTATGATTTTTTTGTTACGCCTACGAATGCTAATGTTGCACCTGAATTAGGGGATTTGGAAATAAATGAGGATATGAAAGTACGATTAGTACATATTGCCAAGGAAACAAAGGAAGAACAGCAGCGTCTCGTTTACGATATGTTTTTACCTAGTTTAACTTATACACCTTTTACCCAATTGGCGAACTTAACAGGGCAACCAGCTATGTCCGTACCAGTGCATGTAACGGAAGCCGGACTTCCAATTGGCGTCCAGCTTATGGCACCAAAAGGAAAGGAAAATTGGTTGTTTGCCATTGCATCTCAGATAGAAAAAAGTAATGTTTGGGTTGGGATGCAAAGGAATCCAATGTTTGATAGGTAAACAGGAAGAATCGGAGAGCAAATGACCCTGTCGAGATAGGTTTATTTGACGAATGCCCAGTCTAGATAAACTACTTTTCACTTGAATAGATGATGACCCAAAAAGCCCTAGGAATATATCCCTAGGGCTTTTTGTGGTTCTTAATATCTATCATATCTACTTCTTTAATTCATAGTATAACAACAAGACGAGAGAAAGAAAAAAGGATATTGACATATAAACCAGTTATATAATCTTTTCACTCAGTAACGAAGGGAGGGAGTTGATGCCTCGGATACGGTCTTTATTCAGTCTTTTATTAATCTCACTTTCATTCCTTTATTTTCCTGTTCAAGTCGTGCAGGCAGAACCGTCCATAAGTGAATTACAAAAACAAATAGAAGAATTAAAGAAAGAAATAACAGAACTAAAAACCTCCATGTCGACCAATGAGAAATCACAATCAGAAACCGATGAATCAACAACCGAAGGAGAAACTAAGTCGACACAGTCGGAAGACATAGTAGCTGCTTTTAAAAATCTAGAAAAGAGCTTATCGGAATTAAAAAAAATGATTACTAGTTCCAATGAATCGAATGATTCAAGTGACGCTTCCACAAGTACAACTGATCAATTGCAAAGCATTCAGGAAAGCATTGCTCAACTGCAGAAATCACTAGGGACGAATTCAATGAACTCTAGTTCAGGAAATGAAATGGAAAGCCAGGGAATGAACACGAGTGGAGAAAATTCATCATCAATGGACGGTATGAATCAAGGTGGGAATACACAACAAGGCGCACAAATGGCGAATTCAGAAACGAAAAAGAGTGCACAGTCCGATGACTTATTTGGAAAGATTGTTACAGCCTTTAAGATTATATTAATGATTTTAGTATTAATCTTGGTCATCAGTTTAGTTGCTTATTTTATTAGCCTTATTAAAGAAAAAGGAGCGGAAAGGAAGAAGAAGCACTCTGCACAAGAATGAATGTAATGAATAGGAAAGGTTGAGGAGGTTATATGAAAAAGCCAAAGAAGCCTCCCTTTGACTTATGGATTCATTGGTTTTCAGCAATATTAGTATTTCTGTTGCTTCTAAGTGGAATGAGTATCATTGGTGCGAAGTATAGTTGGATGTTTGGAAATGATTTTGCACTTGCAGATATTACTCATCGTGTGGTGGGCGCTTTTTGGGTTGTCTGGATGCTTGTGACAGTATGTTATGAGATACACCAAATCATGACGAGTAAAATACCGAAGCGTGTTTGGATGCCAATTGGAATGAAAGGATTTAGAGGGTTTAATTTAGCTGTCTCGCTGTTGCTTATTTTTAGTGGATTTTTGTTATGGTTCTTACCGAGCGTGCCGTTTATGTATGCAACGTTTGCATTTGTTATTCATGAGTTTTTTGCCTTTTTTCTTTTATTTGCCCTGGTCTGGCACATTATTAAGAAACGAAATGTATTTAACATTTCCTTGACGTGGAAAAAAAGAAAGTAAAGATGTCTAAGGAGGGGAAAAATTGCAAAATCCTTGGTTCATCCTGATCGTACGAACCGTTTCATTTTTAATTTTATTATTGGCTGGAGCTGTCGTGATTAGCCTTATAAATCCAGTACTAACGATGAATCAACTACAAGAATACATGAAGGGCATAGCGATAGCTTGTCAATCCAACTCGCTTATGTCATCCATGGTTTGGCAAACCATGATGGGCCATTTCGGTAGGGGAAACGATGATGACTTTCTATCGCTAATCATTATTTTTGCTTTTGCAATCATCCCGATTATCCAAATCTGGGGATTAAAGCTTCGTAAGCACCTAGTAGAAGGACAATGAAACGAAAAAAGCTTTCTTTTTACTATCTTATGATGTGGATTATTGTCTTGTCGTTTATCGGGTATGGTTTATTTCTTTTTATTCAACCAGTGTATCAAAACCAGCCATCAATGCCGAATGTCCTGTCCATGGCAATGGCGATGGTACTACAGCAAACTCGAATGCAAGCACTAAGCTTTTTGCCTATGATGGACGCCTGTCATTTGCTATGTGGAGATAAGGAAACCTGGATGCCGCAACACGGAAACCCAATATTAGACTCAACGAACTATATTCTGTCTATCCTATTGGTTATTAGTACGGCATGCTTGATAGGATGGGTATTCGTCTATGCACTATTAGCTCCTTTAAAACAGCCTGGTAAAAAGAAAGAAAAACCAAAAGGAAAAAAAGAGCTTTATATAGTGGGAGCCACTTTTATTCTAGCAATACTATGGGTTGTGGTATTAATAAGAAGGTTTCCTTCTGTCTTAAAGTTGGATATTTATTTTTGGATGTATAGTACGGTTGTATTTTTGATGGTCGTAACATTAGTGCTTTTAGTTATTGGTGGAGTGGGGGAATTGTATAGCTATATGAGAAATCAGTGGTTCCCTAAAAAGTCCACGAAACGTAAGCGGCGAGGTGGAAAATCAAAATGAATATAGACGTGGAAAAATGGTTGAAGCTCCTTTTATATCTCCTAGTAGCTATTATTCTATTAGGGATTCTTAGTTTGATTTTTCAGCAATCTTTTTCATCGAATATGATGATGCGACACAGCGCAATAGGGGCTACTAATTCCCTATTTGTTGAGCTACTAAACTTTTTCTTTTATAGCTTACTCATCATATTGATTTTAGTTGTTTTAGTCACAATATTCATTTTTTCTATAAAGTTTGTAGAAAACTTATTTCAAAAAAAAGGATGAACGTATAATTTGGTGATTGGTAGGCTGTTTGCAACACGAAATCCTGTTTGTTTCATAGGATAAAACTATAAGGAGGGGATAGAATGAGTCCAAAACAGCGACCGTTTTTAAAACTTACCGTATGGTCAGTCGTCGCAATTCTTGTATTTGGATTAATAGAATTCCTGTTTGTAGGATTTGTAGGAACAGGTGTTGGCACTGGGGGACAGTCCGGTGGAGGTCTCACAGGTGTCGGAGCTGCTGTTTCGTTATTTAACTTTATATTCGTTGCGCTTATTATTTTAGCAGTTATCGGCTTGCTCATTGGTTTAGTCGGCTTAACGATTAAATATTTTGAACGGCATGATATAGATTTATTTGAGGATGAAGAACGAGACAGACGGGATGATTATGAAAGAAGAAGAGAACGCCCAAGAAGATCTTCACACAGGTAGGCGCAAAAGATGTGGTGGAGTGTGAAAAAATTCATTCTAGTTTGCATTAGTGTACTTCTAGGCTTCTTTACGTACAAACTACCGATCATTAACCAAATTTTCAACTATAAGACTTCCTTTGATATATCTGCCTTTTATCTCATGATTCTGCTTTATTTTTTTACAAAGCCGGTCGAAGCACAATCGGAACAAAGCGATGAAGTTTCGGATGAGAGTGACCCAGAACAGGAGGACATGAATGAAGATCAGTGACTACTGGAAACATTTAGCCTTTCGAAAGAGTGGAATTGTGTATGAAGAAAACTGGAATGTTTTTCTAAAATGGCTGGAACGTAAAATGCTAAGAGAGAGGAGGAAATAACTGTGGCACTAGGAGAATCAGAATTTCCTCAAGGATCATTGACAGATGAGCAATGGGAAGAGATGGAGGATATTGTGGTGGAAACAGCTGCTGACCAAATTGTGGCTGGGAAGTTTTTAGATATATATGGTCCAATAGGGTCCGGATATCAATCCATTCAGAATCCTATCTATATGAAACCAGAGCCTGGAAGCATTAGTATGTACGGGGATGAGTTGGATGTGGCAAAGCCTCACAAAAATAAAACACTAGATATTCCAATATTATATAAGGATTTTGTGATCCATTGGCGTGACATTCAACATGCTAGAGAAACGGATAAGCCACTTGATTTTTCAGGGGCTGCTAGTGCGGCAAATGACGTAGCATTAAAAGAGGATGACCTAATATTTAATGGCGCCACATCATTGGGAATTCCAGGGTTAATGAATGTAAAAGGTAGAGAAACAGTAATATGTAGCGATTGGAGCAGCCAAGAAGGAGCGGCTTTTCAAGATATTGTAGATGCGAGAAATAAATTGATTGAAAATGGGCATACGGGTCCTTTTGCAATGGCATTATCTCCTGAATCCTTTGCGCAACTTCACCAAATCCACGGTGATTCAAAAGTATTAGAAATTGAACACGTTCGAGACTTGTTTGAAAGTGGGATTTATCAGTCTTCTCAAATTAAAAAAGGGCGTGGCGTTATTGTCGCAACTGGGGAGCAGAATGTAGATATTGCGATTGCTCAAGATGTTTCCGTGTTCTTCTTAAATGACGACACCTTAAATAGCTATTATCGAGTTATGGAATGTTTAGTTCCTCGTATAAAACGTCCTTCTGCCATTTGCACATTAGAGTAATCGAACTACTGGCAAACTATTTGTGTATAACGTATGGAGAGGTGGAAGATGTTTGACCATTGTGTAGAAGCTATAAGGACTATGATTAATAAATGGAAAAAATTTTTTATAAAACTTAAATTTTATATGGAGACCTCCTTACTTGTGTTGCTTTATATTTTAGTTTTTCTTTTGTTATTTTGGGTGGTGTCTATCCTTCAATCGGCATCACAGGTTAGCCTACTGGATGGAGAATCATCGTTACGCTTTCAACAATCACCGATAGTGAATCAATCAACGGACATTCTTCAACAAAAATACCATTCCTACCAACCTCTCCTGAAAAATCAAACCATGACATCAAATCAAGCTGAAGACCAAGCCTCCCCATCCCAAACCGCAATAACTGGAACCAAAAAAGATGGTGTACGGGAATTTATTATTACAGCATACCCTAATAAAGTACAAATTGATCAAAACCTAACTATTGAAGGCTGGACTTTCAATGGAACGATTCCAGGTCCAGTCCTTCGTGTAAAAGAAGGAGAAAAAGTTCGGATCATATTGCGTAATCGAGTTCCTAACTTAAAAACAACGATTCACCTTCATGGGATTCCAAAACGGAATGCTGCCGACGGTGTCCCTTTGTTAACCCAACCTTACGTGAACTATGGAGAAGAATATGTATATGAATTTACTGCGGAACCAGCAGGTACGTATTCTTATCACAGTCACGGTGATGTTCAGCAGTTAGACAAAGGATTATTTGGTCCATTCATTATTGAACCTACTAAGCCGACGGAGCTTCCAGACGCTACAACAGAGTGGGTTGTTAGTTTAGATGAAATGGATATACAAGGAGAAGGGAATGCCCCACCTGCCACAGATGGCAATCGGATGGATCAGAGTATGATGCAAAGAATGATGCCGAACGCCATTCTAGGTTCGGCCGATGTTTATAACGTGTTCACGATTAATGGACAACGAAGTCCAAGTGAGCCGTTTAAAGCTCCAGCAAATAAATGGGTACGGATACGATTTTTAAATTTTGGTTTTCAAACACACCGCATAGCTGTTGAAGGAATGAAACTGTATGTGACCCATACAGATGGGTATAAACTCCCTGCCGCTCAACAAGTGAATCAAGTAGTTATTTCTCCTTATGAACGTGTGGATGTATATGCAATTGGGGAGGAAGCGGGTCAGTTTAGACTTTATGACACAGACAGGGGACATAGTGAATTCGGGATGGAAGCAAAGATACAGTTAACGCCTAATGATAATATAACGCAAGAAACCATACCGATACAAAAAACGAACGATAATAAACCATTTTACCAAGGACTACAAGTAGGTATTCCGGGTTCTGATTCAACCCAATATGATCGAGTGTATAACATGCTTCTCGGGATGACAATGGGATCCAACGGAATGTCTTGGGCCATTAATCGTATTCCTTTCAGCTCATATGAGGAAATAAATCCATATGTAGTTCAAAAGGGGGATATAGTGAAAATTAATTTATTTAATATGTCACCAGAAAGCCATCCAATGCACTTGCATGGACATCACTTCTCTATTGTATCTATTAACGGGACAACAATTTCTGAATCCTGGTTGCCGAAGGACACTGTGAATGTAATGCCTATGCAGCGAATCTCTATAGCATTTAAGGCAGATAATCCCGGGCAATGGATATTCCACTGTCACCAATCGCATCATGCAGACAGTGGACTTGTAACCTACTTCACCTATGAGTCAAAAGACTCGAATGAGGAGGAAGGGTCATGAACATGAAAAACAGAGAATATATTGATAATAAACGTAAACAAAGGATAAATGACTGTAGTGAGGAGGGTATGAATGAGAAATAGGTGGCTGAAAATTGCCCTCTACACATTGGTGGGCATATTTATATTTGGTATTTTAGTTGTGGCCATCCCATTCTTTGCTCCTAATCAAGCTACACCAAATCCTTCTGTTAACACTAGTAGTAATAATCAACAGAATCAAACTCAACAATCCTCATCCTCGCCTGACCAAACAAACAGTCAAGGTGGGAGCAACCAACAGGGAGGACAGCAAAATCAAGCATCTGCGACAGCAGATGGAGAATCTTCCATGACTGCGGGTACTACAGCAAATGAAAGATCTAGTATGGCTGGGAATGATAGCACAAGTGGCAATTCTAGCTCAGCTATGTCAGAAGCTTCTGGCTCCGCAAGTCAAGATACCTCTAATAACTCGAGTGGCTCTTCAACTATGAATAGTTCTGCTATCCCCGGTCCTATGGCCGGTCCAATGGCTGGATCAACCGGAGGGGCCATGGCTGGATCAACTAGTGGGACTATGGCTGATTCGAGTGGTGGAACTATGGCTGGAACGGGTGGTTCTAGTGGTGGAACTGGAACCATGCCGAATAGCTCTGGCGGTTCAACCATGAGTGGTGGAGGAATGATGATGATGCGTATGGGTCAACAGAATAGAGCAAATATGACTAACCAAGCTTCCACGATGCCTCCTTGGAGAGCGTCTAGCAGTGCACAGTCTACAAATAGTACACAGTCTACAAATAATAGCAATGATAACAGTAGCTCCGAATCTCAAAATAGTGAAATGGCTACAGGGAATGATCAAGATTCCACAGAGCTACCAGGGTATTTATTCTCCCTTTTTAATCCGCCGTCCTCTCCTGGGCTCGGGTCCTTTTTCTTTTATGCATTTGGTGGCGTGATTATCTTATTTATCATTGCTTTGCTAGTCGGAGTAACTGGTTTAGTTGTTGCCTATTTTCAAAGAGCTCGAAAAAATCTTAAACGCCCCCAACCTGAAATGAGTAATCAGGTGGGGGATAGTACATGACGAGCTGGTGGTGGAAGTGGATCGCGGTTTGTTTCATCGGTCTAGCAACTTTCAGTATTGCTGAATTATTGGTGATGGCCTATTTTGATGGGGCTCCTATTACCTTGCATGGACTCGCTGGAGAATGGGGAGTAATCATTGGGATATTGTTTACTGCAATATTGGTATTATTTGTTGTTGTGTTCTTTTATGTATTTGCTAGAGTCAATGAATTTCTCGAAAGGGATATTCCGAGGGATTTCGAAAAAGAGACATAAGAAAAGAGGGATACGTTTTGTTGGATACCTTTTTTACAATCATTGCTCATGTAATCTTTTTAATCGTTGGTCTAGCACTTTCTTCTTATTTACGCACTTATTTTCTTTCGATGTTTAATCGCAAATAATCGATGTGGAAAAAGGCTTCTTTACAAGAAGATAAGTAGAGAGGAGTATTTCCATTGAAGCATCTTTTGTTAGTAGGTGCAGGTCACGCTCATGTGTATCTATTAAAAAAATTAAGTAAATCTCGTTTACCTAATGTAAAGGTAACCTTAGTTAGTCCAAATGACTACCAATACTATTCTGGAATGCTTGCCGGCTGTGTGGAAGGAATCTATTCCGTAGATGATATCCGAATCTTTGTCGGAAAGCTGGTTAGAAAAGCTGGAGCGAATTGGATTAAAGATATAGCAGTTTCCATTAATGCAGATCAAAGATTAGTAGAGATAAGCAACGGTGAAAGGTTGGGCTATGATGTAGTTTCCTTTGATATTGGTTCTTTAACGGCAGGAATTGATGTACCAGGTGTTCGAGAATATGCGGAAACATTAAAGCCAAATTATCACTTTCCTTTATTAATCGAAAAGGTAAGAAGTGCTGAGCAACTAGTCATTGTTGGTGGCGGTGTAGCTGGGACTGAGCTATCGCTTTCTTTACAGACATGGAGAAACAATAATGATAAGCCTGCTCTATCTTTAGTTAGTCCAACACAGTTGATGGAGAAAGGAGCCCCATATGTGTCTGAAAGAGTGGAGCGTTTACTCCTGGAAAAAGGAGCAAAGCTTCATCTCTCACAACGGGCTTGTGAAGTGAAAAAGGACTGTGTTGTATTATCTCCTAGTCAAGAAAGCATACCGTTTGACGCACTTCTATGGGTTACAGGACCACGACCACCAAGGTTATTTGCTGATTCCTCATTACCAAATAAAGAGGGTTATTTACTTGTAGAAGACACACTACAAGTACCTGGATATCCAGAGATATTTGGTGCGGGCGATTGTATTCATTTAGCTGGATCTCCACCCTTAGCAAAGGCTGGAGTTTATCCTGTTCGTCAATCCCCCTATTTATGGAAAAACTTACAGGGTTATTTTCAGAATAAGAAAATGTGCCGTTATAAACCACATTATTCCTTCCTATCCATTTTGGCTACAGGCAATAGAGAAGGGCTCATGCTTTATCTCGGACGGGCATTCCATGGGAGACTTATTTGGTTTATTAAAACTTTTATGGATCGTCGATTTATCTGGCTTTACAGCCGTCGTAAACGAGAAAAGAACGCTTTATCCAGTAAATGGTTAACTGCTTTTTTCAGCGTTTTGGTGGTGACAGTGCTAACGAGTTTCCTATTCTTTTTTATTTGGAGTACGTATCATCCTGTTATGAGTGTGATGGCAGTATTTTTTTCATCCACAGTAAACAGGTTTTTTACAGGCTTTTTCTTCGTATTTTTGATTATTTTAATCCTAGTTTTATTTTTTGAACGAATCTCCTTTAAATAGAGAAATAGGTGTAAGAAGGGGGGAGTCGGGTGAGAAGTTATGACTTAATTGTAATTGGAGCAGGGGCAGGAGGATTAACGGTAGCAAAAGGAGCGGCCGCTTTTGGAGCAACGGTAGCACTTGTCGAGAAGAAATCACATATAGGAGGAGATTGTCTACATTACGGCTGTATTCCTTCGAAAACGCTAGTGGAGCTAGCGAAAAAGGTGCATGACATACATGCTAATGCAAAAGGTTTCGGGTTGGAAGCAGAAGGACAACTTAATCTCTCAATAATAATGGAACATGTACAGGATGTAATTACCCATTTTCATACGATAGAGGAAGATAGCAACCTTATAGATTTAGGGATTGATTTATATAAAGGACATGCGAGTTTTGTAACGGAGCATCAAATTGAGATTGATAGGAAGCAACGTATAAATGGAAAGAGATTTGTGATTGCAACAGGTTCAAGTCCCATTATCCCGGATATTAAGGGGATAGAAAATACGCCACACTACACGAACGAAACGATTTATCAGCTGGATAAGGTACCAAATCGATTAGTCGTAATCGGAGGCGGACCGACTAACCTTGAGTTGGGTCAGTGCTTTGCAAGGTTTGGAAGTGATGTAACGATCCTAGATGAGGCTAAAACTTTCTTGGCTCAACAAGATGAAGAGATTGCACTTGCTTTGCGTGATCGATTAACCGAAGAGATGTCGATTCACACGAATTCACTAGTTGTCGAGATAGAAGAGCTAGATGTAGAAAAAAAAGTGAAATTCCTGAAAGACGGAAATTTGGAAACGATCGTGGCAGATGAGGTTTTAGTAGGGGTGGGAAGACAAGCAAACACATCCAATATAGGATTAAACGAAATAGGTGTTCAATTAGATAACGTACATAATGTGTTGGTAAATCCGTATTTACAAACCTCAAAGCCACATATTTATGCAATTGGAGACGTACATGGGAAGTTTTGCTTTTCACATGCAGCTGGAGTAGAAGGAAAAGTAGTCGTGCAGAATGCTGTGCTTGGATTAAAGAAGAAAATACGCTACGACAATATTCCCTACACCTTCTATACCGATCCCGAAATCTTTCATATTGGAATGACAGAAAAAGAAGCGATAAAAAAATACGGCAAGCATAACGTCGGCGTTTTAAATGTCCAAGCAGCAGAAATTGACCGATTTATTACGAGTGGGGATGAAAAGGGGTTTGTTAAAGTCATTATCAGCAAACGTGGGAAAATCCTTGGGGCTCAAGCGATTGGGAAGCATGCAGATGACTGGAT
Organism: Radiobacillus deserti; assembly: GCF_007301515.1. GTDB lineage: Bacteria > Bacillota > Bacilli > Bacillales > Amphibacillaceae > Radiobacillus > Radiobacillus deserti. The sequence goes on along the minus strand of NZ_CP041666.1, from coordinate 2,802,583 downwards.
GCAAGCGTTGGTGTTTGCCAAAACAAAGAAATATCGTGTAGGAGCCCTATCTACAGTTGTATATCCATATCCAAGTAATACAGGGATATTACAAGCGGTTGGAGATACGTATTGGCGTCAAAAGTTTCATACGAAATGGTCGAAATGGATGAAACGATACACTCAGATATTTCGATAAAGGGGGAGTAAAATGCTAGGTTGTTTAAGCGTCATCATCCCTGTGTGGAACGAGATAGACCATTTGCGTCCACTTTTAGAAACGTTGTCTAAGCATAAGCAAATCGAAATCATTATTGCAGATGGTGGTAGTACAGATGGGACGGCAGAATTAGCTTCGGAATATGGACAAGTTGTTAGTAGTAAACGGGGAAGAGCTTCCCAAATGAACAAAGGGGCAGAAGCAGCAACTGGAAAGATTCTTTGGTTTTTACACGCGGATTCTAAGATTGAAGACCATATGGCACAGTCTATTTGCTTTACAATGGAGGATTCTAACATTCTAGGAGGGGGATTTTCGATTCAGTTCGATGATTCTTCTTTTCTCCTGAAAATGATTGCAGTTGGATCTAATATTAGAGCGAGATTTTTCCACATTTATTTTGGTGATCAAGCCTTCTTCGTACGTAAATCCGTGTTCGATGAAATGGGAGGCTTCCCAAAGGTATCTTTAATGGAAGACTGGCTTATTTCAAAAAAAATGAAAAAAAGAGGGAAGCTTCAGCATCTCCGGGGTCCTATTTATGCGTCTGCTAGAAGGTTTAAAAAAAATGGAATTATCCGCACCTTTGTCACAATGCAACTAATCAAAATTTTATTTGTGCTTGGCGTTTCTACCGCAACCTTAGAAAGGGTGTATCAACGTGAAAGGCTGTAATGCTAAGTCATGCGTGCTCATAATGGCAAAAGCTCCAATTCCCGGATACTGTAAGACGCGACTAATACCATATTTAGAAGCGGACGTATGCGCCGACCTTCAAGAAGCATTATTGCTGGACCTGATCAATCTGAAAAAGGAGTTAGAACCAGAAATAGATGTTTGGATAGCTTATACCCCAGAAGCTAGTGAGGGATATTTTAAAACACTTTGTAACCAGTGTTTTCCGCAAATTGGTGAAAACCTTGGAGAGAGAATGAAAAATGGAATTCGTAAGTTAATCGCAAAAGATTATGCATCGGTACTTGTAATTGGTACAGATACCCCTTTGAACAAAATGGATATTAAATATGCCGTGAAACGAGTGAAGAAACATTCTGTTGTGATTGGACCAGCCTTAGACGGTGGCTATTACTTAATTGGCGTAACACACCATATTCCTAGTCTTTTTGAGCATATAAAGTGGAGCACAGATTCGGTGTTTAAAGAAACAGTCAATCGAATAAAATGTAACAACCTTATTGTGGATGTGTTACCGAAGAAGCGGGATATAGATGACTGGGAGGATCTATTATTTTACCAAGAAAAGAAGACGAATCCCCATCTAGATAGGTGGAAGACCAATCATTTGTCACGATAAAGGAGGAGTGAATGTACGGTGCTAAAGCCATTTACGATGGAAAATGCGATTAATCATATAAAAGCGAATACATGCCTGTTTTCAACAAACTCCATTCTGCACTGTCAGGAAATTGGCGATGGAAATATGAACTATATTTTTAGAATACAAGATCAAGAGAAGCTAGGAAATAGCTATATTGTAAAACAAGCACTTCCTTTTATGCGATCTGTAGGACCTTCCTGGCCGCTTACAGCAGAACGCATAAAAGTAGAGTATGACGCATTAAAAAAACTACACACCATATGTCCAAATGCTGTGCCAGAAACCTACTATTTTAATGAGGAACATTCTCTATTCCTTATGCAAGATTTGTCTTCGTTAGAAACACTTCGTCAAGGATTAACAGAGCAAAAAAGCTTTGACTACCTACCCCAGCGGTTAGGAGAGTTTCTTGCTAAAGTGTTTTTTGATACCTCCGAATATGGAACGAATACAAGAGAACGACAAGAATTAAAAAAGACGTTTTTAAATGTCCCTATGTGTCAAATCTCAGAGGAGTTTATTTTCTCGTATCCTTTTAGGAATCACGGAATGAATCGATTTCATCCAGATTTGTTGAACGATGTACAGAATATCTGGGATGATCGAAGCCTGCAAAAAGAAGTTGCGTATTTAAAAAATCAGTTTCGGACAACAAAACAATGTCTAATTCATGGGGATCTACACACTGGTAGCTTGATGGTTTCAGAACAGGACATGTTTATCATTGATACGGAGTTTGCATGCTACGGACCAATCGGCTTTGATATCGGCTTATTTATCGGACATGTCTTACTAAATTACTGTGTCCAGATACAAAATAAGTGTTATGCGTATGGAGAATATGAATTAGAAATGTTGAGGTCTGTTTGGCACGAGTTCCAATACGTTTTTCAATCTTTAACGAATCAATCTGATCACAGAAAATTGTTCACATCTATTTTTCAAGATTCACTAGGTTTTGCAGGTTGTGAAATGTTACGAAGAGTGATTGGAACATCAGGTGTCGAAGAGATAGAAAATATATCCAAGAGAGGAAGGAACAAAGGATGGTAGAGCGAACCGCTATCCTTCTGGGCAAGCATCTTGTGAAAAATCGATTCCTATTAAAAGATATGGACCTACTTCTAACTCATATAGCGAAACTAACAAGAGGAGATGAAGATGTATGAAGAAGGTGGTGTGGCTCGTACTTATAATGACCTTTTGTGTATGTGTGGTCTTCATTAGCATATTTCAACAAGAGGAAAGGACGAGTGCCAATGAAGATTTAGAGGAGCAAGATCAAACATTGTTACAAGAAAAATGGAGTAATGTTTTAGATCATGCAAAAGGAAAATGAAGTGAATTTTTATATGTGGGGTGGGAATGAATCCACGAACCGGTATATAGATCAATGGGTGGCACCTCGCCTGAAAGATGAATTGGACATCACGCTAAACCGTGTACCTGTTAAGGATATCAACGATACGGTTATGAAGCTTTTAGCTGAAAAGCAAGCCGGTAAATCAGGCGGTAGTGTAGATATGATGTGGATTAACGGAGAAAATTTTCTAACAGCGAAAACGAATAACCTATTGTGGGCAGACTTTTCCTCCAAATTACCGAACGTCCAAAAGTATGTAAACCAGAATGACCCTTCCATACAAAAGGATTTTGGAGAACCTACTGAAGGATTAGAGGCGCCTTGGAGTCAAGCGCAGTTTGTGTTCATCTATGATTCTAACAAAGTGAAGAACCCACCCAAAACAGCTGCTGAACTAAAAACGTGGATAAAAAACCACCCTGGAAAATTTGCTTATCCAGCTCCACCAGATTTTACAGGAAGTGCCTTCATCCGAAATATGCTCTATGAAACGACCGGAGGATATGAACAATATATAAAGCCTATTAGTGAACAATCGGAATTAGATAAACAATGGGAGCCACTATGGTCCTACTTAAATGATATACAACCATACTTATGGAGAAAAGGAGAAACTTATCCTGAATCTGTAGGGAAATTAGATCAGCTCTATGCAGATGGTTCTGTCTGGATGACGATGAGTTATGATCCTTCCCATGCTGCAAATGCGGTGAAAAATGGCTTTTTTCCAGAATCCACTCGAACCTTTGTGTTAGAAAAAGGAACATTATCCAATACTAGCTATTTGACAATTCCGTTTAATTCTACGAACAAGGCAGCGGCTATGGCAACGATTAATTTCATGCTGTCCCCATCTGCTCAAATAGCAAAAGCGGATCCACAACAATGGGGAGCATTAATGGCAATCGACCCAAATAAGTTATCCTCCGACCAGAAGAAAGCATCGGAGAAGATCGATAGAGGAGAGGCAACGCTTTCTTCTGAACAATTATCTGAATCTCGTGTTCCGGAAATCCCAGCAGAATATGTAGATGTTCTGGAGGAGAAATGGTTGGAGCATGTTGCAAAATAAAACGATATTCCTTAAATTACTTCCTGCTATAAGTATTACAATCCTATTATTTGTTGGAGGATTTTTAATCGGTGTAGCACAAAGCTTAGGGTATTTTCCAGCTGCAAACCAATTTCATTTTTCTTTTCTATATTACAAGCAATTGTTTCGTTCGGAGGATTTTTGGTCCTCTTTAGGTTTATCCTTGCGAACAGCATTCTTATCCTCTATTTTTGCTGGAGGATTAGGAATGATAAGTTCTGTCGGTTTCTTTTTTATGGTTAAGAATCGTAACAGAAGCCAGCAGTTTTGGGAAAAGATGTTCCAAATTCCAATGGTAGTACCTCCGCTGGTAACTGCATTTATCATAATTCTTTTGCTAGAACGAAGTGGGTGGTTATCCCGATTATTAGAAGCGTTTGGATGGCTATCCCAGATTAATCAATTCCCTATTTTAGTTAATGATTCTTTTGGGTGGGGGATTATTTTCGCATACACATGGAAGGAAGCTGCATTTGTAGCCCTGATGATTTTCCCTATTCTTTCCCGAATACCGAAGGATTGGTTGGATGTTTCAAGAATACTTGGTGGTAATAGGTGGAGCTTTTTTCGTACTGTCATGTTTCCACTCCTAATGCCCGCTTGGTTATCGGCTGTATTCATTGTATTTGCTTTTACATTTACAGCTTTTGAGGTTCCGTTTTTATTAGGGGTTACGTACCCAAAGACATTGTCTGTCTTATCTTATAATTTGTTTACAAGTGGGGGGCTAGACGCTCGACCTGAAGCCTTGGCTATAAACGTCATCCTTGTATGGATTATTGCCATTATTGGCATCATCATGTATTGGTTTAGAAGGCGATGGTACTTAGGGGAAGGAGGATGGTGACGTGCAGCTGTTTTATAAGGTTACGTATAGAATAGGAAGCCTTGTACTCTTTACAATGCTTGTCATTCCTTTTGTTCCTTTATTACTTTCTAGTTTCTCACATGGATGGAAGTGGCCGGAGATCATTCCGCATGAATGGAGTGTAAGAGCCTGGAAGTATGTTTTGACGAATCATAGTCAAACTTGGGAGGCGGTTTGGACAAGTATTGAGATTGCGATGGTAGTCGTTATCCTTAATTTATTCCTAGCACTTCCAGCCGCTTCTGTATTAGGTAGATATTCTTTCAGAGGAAAGTGGCTGGTTGAGGGATTGCTATACGCACCTATCATAATCCCACCATTTGTCTCCGTAATGGGTATTTATGTAACGTTTATACGCTATGGGCTTACTGATTCGAATACGGGAGTCATTATCGCCCATATTATTCCGACCTTACCTTATATGATTAGAGCGCTTGTTATCAGTTACCAAACTCTCGGATTGAAATGGGAACAACAAGGAATGATGCTTGGTGCAGGAAGTCTTCAACGTTTTTTATTTATCGTCATCCCTCATCTTTTACCAGGTATCATTGCAGGCTCTAGTCTAAGTGTACTTGTGTCTTTAAACCAATACATTCTTACGTTTTTAATTGGAGGAGGACAGGTCATGACATTGCCAGTCGTGATGCTTCCTTTTATTAGTGGAGGAGATCAAGCAATTGGAGCTGCTTATTCCATCATCTTTATCTTGATGTCTGGTATCACTTTATTTGTTATGGACTATGTTTTAAAAACGTATTACAACTATCGGGGCACGATTCATGTCTGAATAGAGGGAGCGATGTATTTGTCTGGTCTTCAAGTTAGAGAATTGAAAAAGCAAATAAAACCAAAGGGTGGAGGAATCATGAAAGCGACAGGCTTTTTCTTGAATTCTATCCATCTAAGCATAGAAAATGGAGAGTTCTTTTCTATTCTTGGTCCATCCGGCTGTGGAAAAACGACCTTATTGAAGGTTATTGCTGGAATACTGGAACCTGATCAAGGAAGCATTTACTGGAACGATAATGATGTGACTGCAATACCACCAGAAACTAGAGGCTTTGGAATGGTATTTCAAGAGCCTCTCTTGTTTCCGCATTTAAATGTACAAGAGAACGTCATGTTTGGTTTAAAGATGAAAAAGGTAAGGAAAGGACTGCGATTCCGTAAAGCTCAGGATGTATTGAAAGCGGTTGGATTAGAAGGTTTTGAAACCCGTTATCCATCCGGCTTAAGTGGTGGCCAACAACAGCGGGTTGCTTTAGCACGTGCGATTGTGATGGAGCCAGCTGTTTTATTAATGGATGAACCGTTTAGTGCGCTCGATCGGGAAACTCGCAACGAGATGCGACAATTACTTAAGCATATTCATCGAACGTACAATATGATCATTCTATTTGTCACGCACGACCAAGAGGAAGCGTTCCAATTATCGGATAGAATTGCGATTATGGAAAATGGGCGTGTGTTAGAAGAAGGTGCGCCCAAAGATTTAATCAAAAGGCCTCAACATATAGAAGTAGCTCGATTTTTAGGAGCCAAAAACATTCTTTATGGTCAAATGGAAAAAGGAACATTTACATCCGAATATCTATCACTTTCTCTACCTACACTTTACACCGAGCATAATGAAAGAGGCTGGCTAATCCTGAAGCCAGAAGCTATAAGAATTGTTCACTCTAACCAGAATCCGACGATTCATGGAGAGGTTGTAAGACAAAGCCTCCCTCCTGATTATCATTATATTCAAATAAAGATTGGGTCCTTGATTTTTTATGTATTCCACACCCCTGATTTAGAATTAGTCGAAGGGGATAGAGTGGGATTGGACGTTGATGCTAAACATCTACATTTTATTAAGGAGATGGATTCAATTGAGTCAAAAAGTGCTTTTTGATTGTGATAATACGATGGGATTTCAAGGTAGAGACATTGATGACGGACTAACCTTTGTTTATCTATTAGGAAGTAGTCGTGTTGACCTGTTAGGTGTCACTACCACGTTCGGAAATAGTAGCTTAGATCAGGTTTGGAGAGCAACGAATCAATTGTTTAAGGAATTAGGTGTGTCTAACATCCCATTGGTTAAAGGGGTAGGCAAGGAGGAAAAACATAAAGTATTCGGGGAAGCAGCATATTTCATGGCGGAAACGGTACGCCAATATCCTGGAGAAGTTACCATACTTGCAACGGGTTCGTTAACGAATGTGTACCATGCGTCCCTTATAGATGAAGATTTTTACCGAAATGTAAAACAGATTGTAGTGATTGGTGGCATTTTAGAGCCTTTGTTCTTAAACGGAAAGGAGCTTAAAGAATTAAACTTTTCTATTGACCCTACAGCTGCTTATCATGTACTAAGATTAAAAACAGATATCCACGTTATTACTGGAAACCTTTGTCTTCAATCCCTGTTCGGACAAGAGCAAATAAATGCTTTAATAAACTTCCAAAATACTTGGATTTCAACTTATCTACTTAAACATATTGTTAAATGGATTGATCATTTAGATATGGAATTTGATTTGTGCATGGTTTCCATAGTTGGGACACAACTGCCGCTGTTTATCTGACACATCCAGAATTGTTTGAGGATTATCATTGTATCATTGATGGAGCGGAAGAAGACTTGAAATCAGGTAGTCTAAAGCCAGATCAAAACAAACGAATTGAGAGTCCGAAGGTTAATATTCCAATTCGAATTCGAGATGTGTTCCAATATAATACAACCATTCTTGAGGCATGGAGTACTGTTTCTTTAGGCCATTTTGCACAGAACTAAAGTAATATTATTTTTCGCTTTTTTTTCTCATACGTTAATCGAGTAATGACAACTAAGAAGGGAGATGGATATAACGATTATGAAAAGAAAGCTATTTATTAGCTACACACTAATGCTACTTACTTTCGGGATTCTAGCAGGTTGTGGGAGTGAAAATACAGCTAATAATGCAGAACAAGAAAAGGACATTGAAAAGTATTTTGCATCAAATGAATCAGAATTTGGGAAAGAGCACTCTATTTATCTAGATCAAGAAAAACGACAAGTAAAAGTCTATGCTACAGTGAACGGTAAATATTTAGAGAAACCAACTAGACATGGACTTAATTGGATAGAAGGTTCCAATGGAAAAAAGTCAGTGTTTGATGCATATGCGAATCCCTTAGCTTTTTATCAAGCACTGATGGAAATTGGCGGGACCCCTGCACTTGAAAAAGGAGGAGACAAGGAAGAAGCCTTTCGAGAAAATGAAGAAGGAAAGTTTATCAAAGGGGATAAAGTAGAGGTTCAAATAACTTGGGAAAATGCAGATGAAATATACGACATAAATGAAGTGATGGTGGATTCAACAGGTAAGAAAATTGCTTATCACTTTGGCGGTAATTATGAAGCAGCTAAAGACAAGATGACCGGTTGTTTTATGTGTTTTGATAGCTGTCCAGTAGGGATTATAAGTAATGCGTCGCAGCCTGTGGGAACATTTAAGAATGGAAAAGCAGAGTTCCACGGGAATCCAGAGGTTTTACCGGAGGATGGTACACCGGTTACGTTAATCTACCAGTTTTAACATAGGAGTGGGGGAGTTACCGTGGTTATCCGATGTATGCATACATGTTCATTACTGATTAGAAACGTGTTTCTATTCTCCATAATTGGTATGGCTATTAGTACACTTATTACTCAAAGTACTTGGTTGGATATGCGACTGGAAGGTGCCTATGCCATTACAGTCTTAGTAGGGGTATCCATATGGCTAACTATCCTATTGTTTATCATGGAAGGTAGACCACCCTTACTGGCGATTAAGCGGAAGATGCATTCATTCTTTGTTGCGTTAGCTGCCTTGTTAATTTCGACGATGGTTCCACTAATGAATGGTGATCTTTATATACTTCCAGCTTATTCCGTGAAATTATCGCTTTTCATGCAGCAATCTTGGTCTATCTCAGCTATTAACGTTGGATGGATTGCATGGATTATTATAGGGCTTATCACCATTTTTTGGACACGAGCTGATCTTCTTCCAAATAAAAAGCAAGATGTACCCTCAAATAAGAAACTTGCGATATTCATCGTAACGGGTATAGGAGCGTTATTTTGGTTTCTTTATTTTGCGTATGGGCCGCTTAGATTACTTGTGAATGAACTTGTACACATTATGATTCAAGCAGATATCACGGTCTTTAAGGAATATGTTCTTTCTTTTGGCTCCCTGGCCGCTATCGTTTCAGCTCTACTTATGGTTTTTCAATCGGTAATCGCGCCATTACCTGCTTTTGTCATTACCTTTACCAATGGAATCGTATTTGGTTGGTTGTGGGGAGCGTTACTATCGTGGAGTAGTGCGATGCTCGGTGCCACTTTATGTTTTTATTTGGCGAAATGGTTTGGTCGCCCTTTAGTAGAAAGGTTAGTGAGTAAAAAAGCTTTATTTTGGTGGGATGCATTTTTTGAAAAATATGGTTCCTACTCTATATTAATAGCAAGACTTGTTCCGGTCATTTCCTTTGACTTGGTGAGTTATGGTGCCGGCTTAACTACGGTAACATTTTGGAGATTTTTCTGGGCGACAGGCTTAGGACAGATGCCGGCAACTATACTTTATTCTTATCTCGGTGAAAGGGCTACGGGACAGATACAAATACTATTTTTGTTATTTACAATTACGATCGCCATAGGCATTATTGGTATATTAGTTAAGCCAAAACTAGTAAAGTGGAAATATCGAAATAATTAATAAAAATGACCACCTAATCTCCTTTATATAACGATTAGGTGGTGCCTTTTATTACAGAGTATTCGGTTCAAGTGTAGATAAATAGTTTCTATGAATGTATCGAATAAAAGAGTCCACAATATCCGGATCAAACTGAGTTCCAGCACACTTCTGAAGTTCATGTATGGCCTCAGGGAACGTCTTCGTTCGCTGATAAGGACGCTCTGTTGTCATCGCATCAAAGGAATCAATCACACAAAGAATCCGTGCAAGCCTCGGAATCGCTTCGCCACTTAGACCATATGGGTAGCCTTTTCCATCAAATCGCTCGTGATGTAACTCAACAAGTGGAGCAAGGCTCTCGAACTTTTTGTTCTTAGATACAATATCATGCCCCCAGGTTACGTGCTTTTTCACAATTTCCCATTCGTAATTATCTAGCTTCCCTTTCTTATTAATAATTTCTCTGGGGACCTCTACTTTTCCAATATCATGAATGAGAGCGCCAAGGATGAGTTGTTTTCGCTCTTGCTCTTTTAACCCAATAACCTGACTAAATTCTACGGCGTACTTGTACACGCGTTTACTATGTCGGTACGTATAAATGTCCTTCGCTAACAATATATTTAACTGTTGCTCCATCTCATCAATTGGTGCCGACAAACGATCTTCTTCTATTTCTGTCCCATAGATGTGTGTATTGTTTTTTCCTTGCATCTTCGCATATTTCATCGCTTGTCCAGCCTTACTTAAAAGCTCGGATGGAGTGACGGTTTCCGATTGAAGGGGAGCAATACCTGCTGAAAAGGAAAGACAGCCATAGGGTAGTCTTTCTACTCCGTCATAGTACGTATCATTTACTGTTTTCCTTAATCTATCAACAAAGGAACTAGCATCTTGTGAACTTGTGTCAGGTAGGATAAACACGAATTCTTCTCCACTAAATCGGCCGATGGAATATGCGGTATCCTTCGCTGCATTTCCTATCTGCTTTCCGAACTCCTCTAATAATTTATCCCCTTTTAAGTGACCATTTTCATCGTTATATTTTTTGAAATCATCGATATCTACAAAAGCAATGCTCAGCGGTTTATGATTTTCTTTAGCCTCTTTAAACAGCTTGTCTAGAAGCTCTTTAGTATATCCATGATTGTATAGACCTGTTAATTGATCGATATTGGCTTTTCTTGCAACATCCTGATAAAGCATGAAGTGTTGTTTAAAGGCAAAAGAAAGAATAAGTGCTAAACCTACAAATAAAGAAAGTCCAAAGACTGTTTCTGTTTGGAATAAAAGAACAAGAATAATAGACAAGATTAACGTACTAATGTAGCTTTCAATTGTTCCACTTGTTATGTCTTGAAATATTTTAACAGCATTCGTTCTATCATACGTAATGAAATAAAGCATAATTAATAGCGAATTAACGATAAAGTACACCGTTAATGCAAGGACATAGGAGTATAGGATATTCAAATCTATGTTTCCGATCGTGCCATTTGTCAGTTGGAATACATGGTAGGTACAGAAAATCATAATCGAGTAGATGGAAAAATTGTAGAGGTGTGCCCACCAATCCGTTTTGCGGTCGTATAAGAACTGAATGACACTCGTGTAAAACAAGACGGTAAGTGTCATAGGAATATCAAAATAAAAAAGACATGCTAAATAAACAGCGGAGTCCATGGACATTGAATTACCTTCTGGAGGCATCTGGATTCGAAAGTGGGTTAGGAGTAAGTTTGCGCCGATTAACGCATAAGCAAGCACCCAATTATTCAAATCATGGAAGGTAAATAATCCAAAAGAGAAGAAGATGGAAAAACCAATCCCGTTGATCACAAGCATATATATTTTGTTTGTAAGATGATTCATGGAAGTTTTCATATATATCACTCTTCTATCCTAAATTAGGAGGGGAGAAACTCCCCTCCCCCGGTTAATTATTGCCCACCAGAACCAATTAGTTTGAAGCCAGAAGTCAAGCCACCTACTAAAGTAGCGATGATGAATGCATTAAGTAAAAACAGAGATAGCTTCACTTTAAGAGCCTTACGTTTTTCCATTTCGTTCATTGTACTTCACCTCCTTTAAGATCACTAGATTCACAAGGTATATGTGTTTTTGCATGATCCTTTGAAACCATTAAATCTTGTATAAAGAGGAAAATACCTATATTCATGATAACATCTCCAATACTAATGACCTGGCTCCGTGGATAAGGAGGAGCGATCGGGATGATATCACCTAGAAATGGAAAGGAAGAAGTTTGAGTTAAGAGCTCATGCTTTGCGTAGAAGCCATTTTTTATTGCTTCCATATACATGGGGTCCAATATCGCTGCTGCCTCTGCAGAAACGGGCATACGACCACCGTTGGTAACCATGACGAGGAAGTTTAAGAAGACCCCAACCATGACAAGAGCTAGTCCTTTTTGATGTCGATTTACCCATAGAAATACAAGTCCTAAAACGTAAACGACGATATAAACATAACCACTAGCCTGTCCAATCCAACTAATCTTGTTTTGAAAATAAAAGACACCCAGCTGTATAACTAGCAATAAAGGAAACATCCATCCCCACGTAAATAATGGTTGGGTGAGTTTGGACAGATTTCCTTTTCTTATAAATCCGACAATAACGGACAGGATTACGCCATCAATGACCATGACAGAACCACCTTTGTATTTTACCGCGAATCGCTAGAAAGATAAATACACCAACGACTGGGAATTAATATACAATCATCATAAGTGCAAAATTTGAAATACACAAAAGAAATTTTACCCAAAATAAATACATTTTTTTACAAATTAAGCGAAAAATCGTCCTGTATGCCTTTTCAAATGTAATTAGTTTGGTATTTTTTGAAAAATTACCATTTATACAAAAGACTCCAACCATGTCGGTTGGAGTCTTTAAGTATCAACCTGTGTTACGAAGTCCTGCTGCAATTCCGTTAATCGTTAGTAATACTTCCGTTAGTAAATCATCCGCAGATTGATCATGTTTCTTTTCTTTTCTTAATTCGGAAATTAATTCTACCTGGAATAGGTTTAGTGGATCTACAAACGGATTTCTAAGGCGAACAGATTCCTTAATGTTTGGTGTATGATCTAGTAACTCGGATTGTCCGGTGATTTGTAGGACAACTTCTCTTGTAAGCTCGTATTCTTTTTCAATCTCACCAAAGATACGTTTTTCAATGGTTTGATCATTAACCATCTTGGAATACTCTCTAGCTGTTGCTAAGTCTGCTTTCGTCAGTGCCATCTGGAGATTATTAATCGTTGCTTTAAAGAACGGCCATGAACGGTACATATTTTTGAGTAATGCCCAATCCCCAGTTTTCTCAACGTATTTTTGTAAGCCGGTTCCAGCTGCATACCATCCTGGTAATAGCTGGCGACTCTGAGTCCATGCAAATACCCATGGAATCGCACGTAAGTCTTCAAAACGGTTACTACCTTTACGGCTCATTGGGCGAGATCCGATATTCAAGTCACCAAGCTCGTTAAGCGGCGTTGCTTCTTTAAAGTATGTTAAGAAATCCTTGTCTTTGAAGATAAGGTCTTGATATTTTTGTAGCGCGAAATCAGATATTTCACTCATTGCTTGTACCGCTTCTGGTGTTGGCATCAAGTGTTGATCTGGGTGACTTGTTATTCCAGAAATAGCAGTCATCATCGTAGTCGTCGCTTGTTCTAAACTACGATAAGCAATATCTGATAATAAATAACGAGAAGAGAGCACCTCTCCTTGTTCGGTTATTTTTACTCCGTCTCCAAGTGTGACTGGTGGTTGTGACAATAGACTAGCATTCAATGGACCACCACCACGACCTAGGGATCCACCGCGTCCGTGGAAGTACTTCAGTTTTACTCCGTAATCCGATGCAATGTCATGGATTTCTTGCTGTGCTTTGTATAGCTCCCAGTTTGCAGTTAGGGTTCCACCGTCCTTACTGCTGTCCGAATAGCCAAGCATAATTTCTTGAAGATCCTTTCTAGCAGCAAGGTGCTTGCGGTAGAGTGGGATATCAAACAATTGCTTGATCATTCCAGGACCGTTTTTTAAGTCGTCAATCGTTTCTAATAATGGTGCAATGTGTAGCTTACTAATAATTCTTCCGTTTGGATAAACGCGGTAAAGTCCTGCTTCTTTTGCAAGTACAAGGACTTCTAGTAAGTCACTAACAGATTGTGTCATACTAATTAAATATACTTCAATTGCACGCTCTCCGAACGTATCGTGTGCTCGTTTTATCATTCGGAACGTATCAATGATTTCCTGTGTCTCAGGAGTGTACGTATCATAAATCGAAATCATTGGACGTGGATCCTCTAACACGCTGCATAGTACATCCACTTTTTCCTTCTCTGACAAATCATTATAGTTTGGAGAAATGTTAACAGCCTTTAACACTTCTGCAACCGCCGATTCATGCTCCCCACTATGGTTTCTTATATCAAGTGAAGCAAGATGGAATCCAAATAGTTCTACTTGGCGAATAATTTTGCGTAATAGTTTGATAGGGTTACCATTTGGATGATGAAGGGTAATACTATCACGAATTTGGTGTAAATCGGCTAGTAATTGCTCTGCTGTTTCATATCTGCCTGGCTGATTTCCCTTAACAAGCTCCAGCTTTTTTAACATTATCGAAAGCTTCACACGGTAAATCTCATCTTCACTTGGCCAAGGATCTTCCTTGATTAACTCTTTTTCTGCTTCTACAGCTTCAACAATTTCATTGCTAACTTCTACTACTTTTGCAGAATGACTAAGAAGTTCACGTAAAGACTCTAGAGATTGGCGATATTTTTTAAGTACGAGTTCTCGATGCGTTTCCAATGTACCCCATGTTGTCGTTGCTTTTACATTCGGGTTACCATCACGGTCTCCCCCAATCCAAGAACCAAAACGTAAGAATGATGGTACTTCAAATTGTCCATCGATTCGATCATTCAATAAGTCCTCTAAATCTTGGTGAATCCGCGGGAGAACATCAAATAAAACATGATCAAAATAGTAAAGACCATTTTCCACTTCATTCATGACAGAAGGTTTTCGGTCACGAATTTCTGTCGTCTGCCATAGAATCATAATTTCATTTGAAATGGTTTCTTCTATTGTCTTTTTCTCGTGACGAGTAAAAACATAATCGAGCGCTTTTAACAAGCCTGCAATCCGCTGATGAATTTGTAAAATGGTTCTTCTTGTAGCTTCGGTTGGGTGAGCGGTAATAATTAATTCAAGTGATAATTTTTGAAGCATATTGGAAATGATTTCAGGTGAGATATCGTTTTTGACTAGCTTGTCTACACCATCCTCTAATGAACCGGGCTGGATAATATCTGTATCCTGTGATTGATACTCTCTTCGTCTACGGCTTCGATAATTTTGTTCAGCGATATTTACCAAATGTAAGTAGACAGAGAAAGCGCGGATTACATTTTTTCTCAGCGAAGGTTTTAAGGATGCCATTTCTTCTTTAATTTGCTCATACGCCTTTTTATCGTTTGTTTCTCGGAGCGTTTGCGATAACGTCCGGATTTTCTTTACTTTTTCTAGAAGCTCCTCTCCACCTTCATGGAATAGTACGTTATCCAAAAGTTCTCTTAAATGGTCCATATCTCTATGGAGGGTGTTACTTGGTGTTGGTTGTGTTGTATTCGTTTCGATTATAGCCACGTCCTTTCTAAGCATTTTGAAACGATCGATCCCCTTTTATCTTTTTCTTTTGTTTCCGGTTAGGAAAAGAAATGACAGTAAGGTAAGTACATAGCCCGGAAATTAGACATAATATTATTTTAACATTTTTTAAATATTTTGTTAATTTATATGACCTTCTCCTTGCTATCCCTTATTTTATATGAATTCTGGGGAATTAGTAGAGATAAGCCTAAAGGCTTAGTGAAAATTATAACGCAAGGTCGTTATATCTAGTAGGGATTCTTTTTATGATAGAAGCATGAAAGGAGAGAACAAGCATATGAAAACATTTTTGCTCGCTGTTTTAGCCATTGTGGCGGCTATTTTAATCGTCTCGAACATAGGACCAATGATTCTGCTTACGATTAGTTTACTTGTTTCCTATTACGCGATTAAAAAGTTTGTCCTAACAAGCTCAGTAACTGAAAAAATCCTCTGGGGATTTGTCATCTTGATTGGTATTTCCTTATCCCTAGCAAATATTCCAGCTTTCATAGGTGTAGTTGCATTTGTCGTTCTATATTACACCTATAAAAAATGGAAAAAGGATAAAGATGAGAAGTTGTTCGCGAAAGATGAAGTTTTATTTTAAAGTATTTTCATTTCTAGGTGTATTCATTGGAGATGCACCACATAATTTTGAAGCATAACAAACACAAACGAAAAAGGAGAATGGATATGTCTAACTTATTTACACGTTTAAAAGATTCAATTGTAGCTGATTTTCACGAGATGCTTGATCAAAAAGAAGAAAAAAATCCAATGGTACAGTTAAACGAATATGTACGCCAATGTGAGCAGCAAGCGAAAAAGATCCGGGCTTTGGTGGAGAAGCAATACCTAGTAAAACAAGAATTCTCGAAAGAATACAATCATGCTAAGTCCATGCTAGAAAAAAGAACTCGCCAAGCAGATCTAGCTGCCGAAGCAGGTGAAAGTGAACTTCAAGAACATGCGGAGCAAGAGAAGCAGTTATACCAAGAAAGAGTGGACAAGCTGTCTAGTCTTCGGGATCAATCTATTAAAGAACTGGAGCAGTTAGAAAGTAAATATGAGCAAATGAAGTACAAGATTAAAGAGCTTTATGTAAAACGACTAGAGCTTAAAGGAAGAGAAAATGTAGCGAAAGCACATCAAGGAATGAATCGAGTCATACAATCGGATTTGGCGTCCAAAAGCATTTCTAAATTCTCGGAGCTTGAAAACTATATTGAACGCTTAGAAGAAAAAGTGAAGTCCGATTATCGGATGCATACGTTAGATGCAAGGTTGGCAGAGCTAGAGAAAAATAAATATACTACTACTTAATCCATTCGTGGTAATCTAGAAAGAGAAGCGTGTTCTGCACGTCTTCTCTTTCGCATTAATCTCTCTATTTTAGGGAAATAGAGAAAAGGAGTACCCTATGAGACAGAAGAAAAACTTTAATGTAGTAGAAATCTTATTGATCGTTACAGCTGTTATCTTTCTGTATGAGTTTGTAATACTAGATACTGGCTTACTCATCCTAGTTGCAATATTTTCAATCGGAGTCTACGTTGGAAAAAATAACTTTAAAAAAATGTGGGGAAAGGTTTTATTTTGGAGCTCCATCATCATCATATTTCTTACGATAATGGAAACGTTCGCTTTTAAGCTATTCGCTCTATCCATTCTTTCCTACTTCTTATATAAGCTGTACAAATCTAGACAAGAACCCTATCAATTCCGTCCAGAATTTGATCATATTATTGATCAGGATGAGACGCTTCAAAAGAAGAGTACCCTGTTTACAAATAGATGGTTTGGTTCTCAATATACGAAAGCTTCAGCCTACGAATGGACAGATGTCAATATTCAATCTGGAATCGGAGATACGGTTATTGACTTAAGCTATACTGTTATTCCAAAGGATCCACCTATTGTTTCCATTCGAAATGTTGCTGGAACTATCCAAATACTCGTCCCATATGACGTAGAAGTGTCTGTGCAGCATTCCGTCCTGTTTGGGTCCTTACGAATTTTTAATTATATGGAAGAAAATATGTGGAATAAGGTCGTTCACTTTAAAACCGATCAGTTTGAAGATTCAAGCCAAAAAGTCAAAATTTTCACCTCTACATTAATAGGAAAAATAGAGGTGAAACGAGTATGAGTATTTTTAAGCGTTCTATAGGGATTGGCATACTCTTCTCACTCCTAGTTATTGTAGTATCCTTCGGGTTGTTTTTCGCTGCGTTTCCTTTAGAAAATTTGGAATTACTCTGGAAAATCAGAGTATTCGAGCTGCCGATTGTAATCGATATTCTAATAGCTGGTTTGTTGCTTGGCTGTTTGACGGGAGGCTTAAACGGGTGGTACTGGAAGCAACGTTTTCGTGAGCTAGAAGCTGGATTAGATGAATTACAGAAAGGAACGTTCAAAGAAGAGGCATTTCCTGTTGCACTCTGTGAAATGAAACGAGTAGCGGAGAAGCTGTCAGCTGCGCAACGTTATTTGGTAGAACAAACAAAAATATCACAAAAACTAGTCGATGAACGTGTAGAGGATCAAGAGAAGAAGATGGAGGAAGTGATCTCAGAAGAAAGAAATCGCTTAGCTAGAGAGCTTCATGATTCCGTAAGCCAGGAATTATTCGCGGCTTCTATGATGGTTTCTGCTATTACAGAAGGTGGTTTGGACTGGGATGAGTTAACGGCGAAACAGCTTCGACAGGTAGAGATGATGATTCAACAGTCTCAGCTGGAAATGAGGGCGTTACTTCTTCACTTGAGACCCGTTGCTCTAAAAGACAAGTCTTTAACAGAAGGTATGAAACAGCTCTTAGAAGAACTGAAGCAGAAAGTGCCAATTGAGGTAACGTGGAAAATGGAGTCCGTCCATTTAAGTAAAGGGGTTGAAGACCACTTATTTCGTATTTTTCAGGAATCTGTTTCCAATACGTTACGTCATTCGAAAGCGAGATCCTTGGATATTTGGTTAATAGAACGAGAGGACTTTGCTATTTTAAGGGTTATGGATGATGGAGTTGGATTCGATATGGAAGCAAGTCAGTCTGGTTCCTACGGTTTAGAAAATATGAAAGAAAGAGCAGCAGAGGTCGGGGCTACTTTACGAGTTGTAAGTGTACCAAATCAAGGGACAAGGTTAGAAGTACGAGTTCCACTAGTAGCGGAAGAAGGTGATGAAAATGATTAGAGTACTTTTTGTTGATGATCACGAAATGGTTCGAATCGGGGTGAGCTCTTATTTGTCTGTCCAACCAGACATTGAAGTGGTTGCGGAAGCGGATAATGGGGCAAAAGGGGTGGAACTCGCCTTGGAGCTTCGTCCGGATGTGATTTTGATGGACCTCGTTATGGACGAGATGGATGGGATCACCGCTACTAAAAAGATTATGGAAGAATGGCCGGAAGCAAAAATCATTGTTGTAACAAGCTTTATTGATGATGACAAAGTGTATCCAGCGTTAGAAGCTGGAGCAACGAGTTATCTATTAAAAACGTCGAAAGCAAGTGAAATAGCGAAAGCGATCCGGAAGACTCATGAAGGGGACGCTGTATTTGAACCGGAGGTTACATCAAAGGTAATGTCAAAGCTAAGACAAAAAAATACCCCAATGTTACATGAATCTTTAACAGCAAGAGAAATGGAAATTTTACTATTAATAGCCGAAGGTAAGTCAAATCAGGAGATTGCAGATGATTTGTTTATTGCTTTGAAAACAACTAAGGTACATGTAAGCAATGTATTGAGTAAGCTAGAAGTGCAGGATAGAACACAAGCTGCCATCTATGCGTATAAACATGATTTAGTGTAGAAAAAGACACTGCTAACATAGAGTGTCTTTTTGTTTTGTAAAATAATCTTTTGTTCCTTCTAGTAATATTTTTAATAGGGGATTCGTATATAAATAATAGGTTCTTTCAACTATGTTTTCACACCACAAAATGAAAGCGATTACAAATATGCGGGAGGAATGTGTAATGAAGTATGCAGTACCAAACAGTCCAGGAGCAAAGGTTGATTTTAAAGAGCGCTACGACAATTTTATAGGGGGAGAATGGCGAGCACCTGTGCATGGACAATACTTTGAAAATGTTAGTCCTGTGGATGGAAAGGTGTTCTGTCAGGTTGCTAGGTCCTCTGCAGAGGATGTGGAATCAGCACTAGATGCAGCACACGCAGCAAAAGAGGCTTGGGGGAAGACTTCTCCAACAGAGCGTGCCATTATTCTAAATAAAATAGCGGACCGTATGGAAGAAAACCTTGAAATGCTGGCAGTAGCAGAAACGTGGGATAACGGGAAAGCAGTGCGTGAAACACTTGCGGCAGATATTCCATTAGCTATTGATCATTTTCGTTATTTTGCAGCGACCATTCGAGCACAGGAAGGAAGCATAAGTCAATTAGATGAAGATACAGTAGCTTATCACTTTCATGAACCTTTAGGCGTGGTTGGACAAATTATTCCTTGGAATTTCCCTATTCTAATGGCTACATGGAAGCTTGCCCCGGCTTTAGCTGCTGGGAATACAGTAGTGTTAAAACCAGCGGAGCAAACACCAGCATCTATCCATGTTCTTATGGAGTTAATTGATGATTTGTTACCTAGGGGTGTTGTCAATATCGTCAATGGGTTCGGCTTAGAGACCGGTAAGCCGTTAGCCTCCAGTAATCGAATTGCTAAGATTGCGTTCACAGGTGAAACCACTACTGGTCGTCTTATCATGCAATATGCTTCCGAAAATATTATCCCAGTGACCCTTGAATTAGGTGGGAAATCCCCAAACATTTTCTTTAAAGATGTCATGGATAGAGACGATAGTTTCTTAGATAAAGCAATTGAAGGACTTGTGATGTTTGCCTTAAATCAAGGGGAGGTTTGTACGTGCCCTTCCAGAGCACTTATTCATGAATCTATTTATGATACATTCATGGAACGTGCGTTAGAACGAATTGAATCTATCAAAATCGGTCACCCATTAGATACCGATACGATGATGGGAGCACAAGCGTCACAGGAGCAAATGGAGAAAATAAAATCTTATCTAGATATTGGCAAGCAAGAAGGAGCGGAGGTACTAATTGGGGGAGAGGTGAATCAATTAGATGGTGAACTTGCCGGTGGCTATTACGTGAAGCCGACGGTATTTAAGGGACACAACAAGATGAGAATTTTCCAAGAAGAGATTTTTGGTCCTGTTTTATCTGTCTCGACGTTCAAAGATGACGAGGAAGCACTGAACATTGCCAATGATACGTTATATGGATTAGGGGCAGGTGTCTGGTCTCGAAACGTTCACACCGCGTATCGATTTGGAAGGGCAATTGAAGCGGGAAGAATATGGACCAATTGTTATCATGCTTACCCAGCCCACGCTGCGTTTGGAGGATATAAGAAATCTGGTATCGGTAGAGAAAACCATAAGATGATGCTAGACCATTACCAAACAAACGAAAAATTTACTAGTTAGTTATAGCACAGAGGCAACGGGGTTATTTTAAAATCCAGAAGGAGGAGTGGACATGGTGGAAAAAGTCATTGCGACGGACGCCACAGTGGAACTGCTAAGTCGATTAAAAGAGCGGCATGGTCCGCTATTATTCCATCAGTCCGGTGGATGCTGTGACGGTAGTTCTCCGATGTGTTTTCCTAGAGAAGAATTTAAGGTGGGTCAAACGGACGTGTTACTAGGTTACATTGGAGATACTCCTTTTTACATGTCAAAAGATCAATATGAATACTGGAAGCATACCCAATTAATCATTGATGTTATAGATGGAAGAGGTGGCATGTTTTCGGTAGAGGGACCAGAAGGGAAGCGGTTTTTAACACGTTCAAGGGTGTTTTCAGAAACAGAAAGAGACTCTTTAGATTAGATAAAATAAGGAAGTCTAGCGATATGGAGCTAGGCTTCCTTGTCAGTTATTTTTTCGTTGATAATCCCAATGCCTTAATCAATGGCTGTATGGTAAGCCCTTGTATAAATAATGAGAATAATACAACGGAGAAGGTTAAAATCAATACAGTATCTCTGCCTTCAAAGGAACTAGGTAAACTTAATGCTAATGCGATGGATAGACTTCCTTTTAATCCACCCCAGTTTAGAAGTAACCGTTCTTTCCGGGAAATGTCTTTCAACAGTGACGTACTACCGTACAAGGCAATGGTGCGTGCAAGAAGTACAAGAGCGATGGCAACGACAATCATGAGCCACTTTCCCGAAAAATCAATGTTTCGAATTTCTAGTCCAATTAATAAGAAGATAATTGAATTGGCAATTAAAGTGATGACGTCCCAAAATGTATTAATATTTGTGTGCGTCTGTTTTGACATGCCGATTTTAGCACCGTAATCACTGAATACAAACCCACCAGCAACGACAGCAATGACCCCAGAAACCTCTATATGTTCTGCGATAAAATAACTCCCGAAGAATAATAAGGCTGAAACGGCGATTTCAAATGGATAATCGTCGTAGAAGCGAATGATTTGGGATGCGATAAATCCTAAGGCTAACCCAAGTAATGCTCCTCCAATCGCAAACTTGAAAAACAGAAAAATTCCACTTGCAAAACCTTCCCATCCCATTTCAATATACGTCAGCAAGAAAATGGAGGAGATTTTGAACAAAACGACTGCGATTCCATCATTAAATAAAGATTCGCCTTCCATAATGGTTGAGACCTTCTGAGAGACACCAGCCGACTTGAAAATTGATAAGACACTAATAGGATCCGTTGCACTCATTAGCGCTGCGAATGTAAACGCAACGGATATCGGTAAATCGAGTAAATAGTATGTAGAAAAGCCGATGAGTAGAAAGGAAAGTAATGTTCCGATTAATGCCGTACTCATCACAGCCTTTTTCTGGTGTAAGATGTGGTGAAAAGGGAGCTTTAATGTTGCGTCCCCTAATAGGATTGGAAGAAACAACGAGATAATGATTGCTTGAAAGACGCTGGATTGGGTGATGAAATGCTCCGCTTCTTCTAAAAGTGGAATTGGACCTTGGAACAATCCAAAAATTAGACCTACTAGCACAAGTGCAATGGTATACGGTTGCTTCAGTTTTTTCGCTACTCCTATAACAAATATAGAAATAGCAAGTAAAATTAGAATTTGAATAAAGACTTCATTAAAGTGATGCATGATAAAACTCCTATCTTATAGTCATCTTTGTTTCATTATGTCCACTAAATAGAACGGAGATAATGAAATAAGGAGGAAATCTATTGTCCCTCCTCATTATTCAATAACATAAACTCTTTTTCCAGTTTCATGGTTGTAATATACATATACCGGGATTTTTTTCTTCATATCCATAAAAGATTCTGACGTTTTCACAAAGCCTTCCGGTACTTCACTTATGTGCACATATTTCGATCTACTTCGTTTATCGGTTCGATTACTAATAATAAATAAAACCAAAAATAAGACGGTTTGAAAAATGAAATAACCGATTACTAATTTTACCATGACTCATCCTTTTCAAGGGAAACGGCAGTACCATATGCAACAATTTCGCTCATGTTTTGACTGATGCTTCCTGAATCAAACCGAAACATGATAATAGCATCTGCCCCCATTTGCTGTGCATTTTCTATCATTCGATCCATTGCTTCTTTACGAGCGTCTTCAAGCATTTCTACATATTGGCGAATTTCTCCACCGACTAATCCTTTAAAAGCGGCAGTAATATCTTTTCCTAAACCACGCGCTCTCACGGTTAGACCAAATGCGGGGCCTTTTATTTCTTTTACGATATATCCGGGAACATGCTCACCTGTTAGGACGATCACTTTAGTTCCTCCTTGAAAATGTTTTCGGTTTCTTACAACTAAACAATACGGAAACAATTAAATATTTGTTTCACTTCTTTGCAGTTGTGTTTCTCTCTTTTATGTATTAGAATTTTCCTTTGGACTTATACAGAAAAGGTGAGTGGACACATGCCACGTAACATATGGTTGTTAATTATCGGGATGGCCATAAATGTAACAGGTGCCTCTTTTATTTGGCCCTTAAATACGATTTATATGCACAATGAACTAGGAGAATCACTGGCATTTGCAGGGGTCATATTAATGTTAAACCAAGGGTTCGCGATTATCGGGAATCTTATTGGTGGTCATTTATTTGATCGATGGGGCGGATATAAGACGATTCTAACTGGTTCCTCCATTGCGGTACTTTCTGCCTCCTTACTTGCGTTTTACCACACTATAGTCCCTTATACGCTGTTATTGATCGTTATGGGGTTTGGCGCTGGCATCACGCGTCCTGCTATGTTTGCGATGGCTGGATCAGTATGGCCGGAGGGAGGACGTCGAGCGTTTAATTCCATTTATGTCGCTCAAAATTTAGGGGTTGCACTCGGTGCTTCTATAGGTGGATTCGTGGCTGCATTTTCTTTTGAATATATCTTTATGGCAAATGCTTCTATTTATATATTATTTTTTGTCTATGTGTTTTTCGCGTATAAGCATATGGACACACATACACAAGCAGCCTATGCAGGGGTAAAAGAATTGAATACAAAAATTAAAGATAAAAAGGCTTTTCGTGCCTTGCTTATTCTTAGTGTTGGGTTCTTTATGTGTTGGATTGGTTATGTGCAATGGCAAACGACAATTGCCTCTTACACCCAAGACTTAGGTATTCCGGTCAATCAGTATAGCCTACTATGGACCATTAATGGGTTCCTTATTGTGGCAAGCCAGCCTTTGTTGAAGCTCTTAACAAAAAAGATACAAGATCCGAGGAAGCACATTTATATTGGAAATACGATTTTCATCCTTTCCTTTATAGTCATCTTGTTTGCGAAAAGTTTTACTATGTTTGCGGTCGCGATGATTATCCTTACCATAGGGGAAATGCTCGTTTGGCCGGCCATTCCTACATTAGCAAATCAACTAGCCCCAAAAGGACGAACTGGTTTCTATCAAGGCTTCATCAACAGTGTTTCGACAGCAGGACATATGGTTGGACCTCTATTCGGCGGCTTTATTGTAGATCAATATCATATTGAAATTCTATTCTATATTTTATTAGGAATCTTTCTTATTCCGTTTTGGTCCACTTATTTATACGACAAGGGACTTTCTTCGGAGAAAAGTTTACACACTAGTTGAGTCTTCATCTACACGAAATGCTTCTGTGCACATAGAGCAAGGATGTGTAGCTGTAAATAAATCCGTATAAAAGGTATGATAGCCACGACCGTTGCATTCTGGACAACTATCCGTTTGGTGATGTTGATTATCTGAATCCATAATAGAAACCTCCTTTCCATCTAGTTTGATAAAAAAGGGAGGTTTCATACACGAAAAAACAGGTAGAACGCTGTCGTTCTACCTGTTTACATGTTGAGGATGTTCACTTGAAACGATATCGAGATCTGCTGCTTCTGCATTTGAGATTACTTGCTCTGGTGTTTTACAGCCAGGAATAACAACACTAACTGCTGGATGCTTTAAGCACCAAGCAAGTGCCCATGCGGCCATCGGTATATCCTTCGGAACCTCATGCTGCTCAATCTCCTGAACAAGGCGTAGTAATTTTTCTGTTTCTTTTTGATCATGTCTGGAACGTACATCATCCTTTTGAAATGTTGCGCCAGGTTTATATTTACCACTTAAATAGCCACTAGCTAATGGAACTCTAGCCAATACCCCTAAATTTTGTTCTTCGCTTATTGGAAATACCGTATCTTCTGGTTTACGATCCAAGCGGTTATACACCACTTGAATTGCTTCTGCATTCATATCAGATGCGGCTTTTGTTTGGAACGTATCGTCATTGGCACGTAAGGATATACCTAGATGACGAATTTTTCCGGCTTGCACTTGTTTGTCTAACATCGTCCACAAATCATCATTATCAAATTCTTCATCGGTACACGAATGCGCTTGGTATAAATCTATGTAGTCGGTTTGAAGAGATTTTAACGAGTCATCTAACTGTTTAAGCACTTCGTCTGGATTCCAATGTCGCGTCCGTTCAAAGTTTTCGATGAAGTGATGCCCGAATTTTGTAGCTACAATCCAATCTTCTCTATTTCTTCTACTTAAATAATTTCCAATCAACGACTCGGATAAGTGGTCTCCATAACATTCGGCCGTGTCAATAAGGTTAATGCCCTGTTCTTGTGCAGTATCTAGAATCGCATCTACTTCGGATTGGATGAAGTTTTTCCCCCATTCGCCACCAAATTGCCATGTACCTACTCCAATAACAGAAGATTCTAAGTCTGTTTTCCCGATTTTTCTATACTTCACTTCTATCACCTCATAAATATGGTTTACCTATAGTATAACAAGGAATATATAGGTTGTAAGATCTGCTGTTTGTACATATAGTAACGTTGTCCACTTTTTGTTAAGATAATACTATTGCAGATAAAAAGAAAAATGGGGTGAACGGGTTGGTGGAGGAATTAACAGGAGTGCTACCAGCTATCAAGCATGAAAAGGATTTTGAAAAGGTATTAAGAAGTAAAAAACAGAAGCATATGATTTTTCTTGAATCAAGACTGTCACAAATTCCGAGCTTAGTACGGTATGCAAAAAAAGAAAACAAAAAAGTTTTGATTCACGCAGATTTAATCCAAGGATTAAAGGCAGATGAATTCGGAATGGAATTTCTAATTCGGGATGTGAAAGTTGACGGGATTATTTCTACGAGAGGAAATGTCATTGGACTTGCCAAAAAACATGGATTACTCGCTATCCAACGTTTGTTCGTGCTAGATAGTCATGCATTGGAGCATAACCTTAAAATCATTAATAATGTGAAACCAGACTACATAGAAGTGTTACCAGGATTAATTCCGAAAATTATTCGTGAAGTACGGGACTCTACCAACCTTCCAGTTATTGCAGGCGGCCTCATTCGAACGGAAGAGGATGTCCAAAATGCAATGGATGGCGGAGCGGAAGCTGTAACGACATCCAATTCAAAGCTATGGAATCTTTAACCGAAGCGAGATGCTTCGGTTTTTTACGTTGAAGTGATGATAACCTGCTGCTGAACATTAATATACATACCTTGAACGCTCATACGAGACGCACTTTAAATTTTTCATTAAAAATTGTTGACAACGCTTACAATATGTATTAGTCTTGTATTAACAAGTTAAAGAATGTGATGGAGATCTGGGAGACCCACACTACAAATAGTACTTTCCTTAGGTGAAGTATGTGTTTGCGGTGTGGGTCTTTTCTATATTTCTATCATTTTCCGTGCACGGACTTGTTGGATTTATAGTATGATTTTTAAATCTAAGGGGGATTTAAACATGTCCGAATTTTTAGCGGAAATAATCGGTACAATGATATTGATCATTTTTGGTGGTGGTGTAGTAGGTGGTGTAAACTTAAAGAAATCAATTGCAGAAGGCGCAGGCTGGATTGTCGTAACCGTAGGATGGGGTCTAGCGGTTACCATGGGTGTGTATGCGGTTGGAAGTGTATCAGGAGCTCATCTAAATCCAGCAGTAACATTAGGATTTGCTGCAGTTGGAGAGTTTCCATGGGATAAAGTTCCGATGTACATTACAGCACAAATGATAGGTGCCTTTATTGGTGCGTGTATCGTGTTCTTTCAATATCTACCGCACTGGAGAGAAACAGAAGATCAAGGAGCGAAGCTTGCCGTATTTTCTACAGGACCAGCAATCAAAAGCACGTACTCTAACCTAGTGAGTGAGATTATCGGTACATTCGTTCTAGTTATGGGGCTAATGTTTATTGGTGCAAACCAATTTACAGAAGGGTTAAATCCAGCTATTGTTGGGTTATTAATTGTAGCAATCGGTCTTTCTCTTGGTGGAACAACTGGTTATGCGATTAACCCAGCACGTGATTTAGGTCCACGAATTGCACATGCTATTCTACCAATTATCGGTAAAGGCGGATCCAATTGGGGGTACGCTTGGATTCCAGTGATTGGACCAGTCATCGGAGGTATATATGGCGGTTTATTCTACCACGCTATTTTCACTGGTGATCTTTCATTAGCATTCTGGATTGTATCTGCGGTTATCGCGGTAATCCTTATTGCAGCATTAAACAGTGAGTTAAAAAAGAAAAATACTCAAGTGAGTAATGTAAAAAAAGCAATATAAAAAAAGAGGAGGAGATCATTTTGGGTCAATATATTTTATCATTAGACCAAGGAACAACTAGTTCACGTGCAATTTTATTTAATCATGATGGGGAGATTGTAGAAACAGCGCAACGCGAGTTTGAACAGTTCTTTCCGAAGCCAGGATGGGTAGAGCATGACGCGAATGAAATTTGGACGTCTATCCTAGCAGTTATTTCTGAAGTATTAAGGAAAGCAGATGTTGAGCCAGATCAGATTGCAGGGATTGGAATTACCAACCAACGTGAAACAACAGTTGTCTGGGATAAAAACACTGGAAAACCGATTTACAAAGCAGTCGTGTGGCAATCTCGTCAAACAGAAGGTATTTGTAAAGACTTACGTGAAAAAGGACTGAACGATCTATTCCGTGAGAAAACAGGTTTATTACTAGATCCTTACTTTGCGGGAACAAAGGTTAAGTGGATTTTAGATAATGTCGAGGGTGCTCGTGAGAAAGCCGATAACGGAGATCTTCTTTTCGGAACGATTGATTCTTGGTTAGTTTACAAGCTTTCTGGTGGAAAAACACACGTAACGGATTATTCCAATGCATCTCGTACTTTAATGTATAATATCTATGACCTGAAATGGGACGATGAGCTACTTGACATTTTAGGTGTGCCGAAAAGCATGCTTCCAGAAGTCCGTCCTTCTTCAGAAGTGTACGCGAAAACAGTTGATTACCACTTCTTCGGTAAAGAGGTTCCAATTGCAGGAATTGCTGGTGATCAACAAGCTGCGTTATTTGGGCAGGCGTGCTTCGAAAGTGGAATGGCGAAAAACACTTATGGTACTGGTTGCTTTATGCTCATGAACACTGGAGAAAAAGCGGTTCGCTCTGAAAATGGATTACTCACTACCCTAGCATGGGGTGTTGATGGAAAAGTGGAGTATGCATTAGAAGGTAGTATTTTCGTAGCTGGATCTGCTATTCAGTGGCTTCGTGACGGACTTCGTATTATTGAAAACGCACCAGAGAGTGAAGCTTTCGCGACGAAAGTAGATTCTACGGATGGGGTATATCTAGTTCCAGCGTTCGTTGGGTTAGGTACACCATACTGGGATAGTGATGCGCGTGGAGCGGTATTTGGGCTTACACGTGGTACTTCAAAAGAACACTTTATCCGTGCGACGTTAGAATCTCTAGCTTACCAAACGAAAGACGTGTTAGATGCGATGATTGCAGATTCTGGTATTGATCTTAAAACACTTCGTGTCGATGGGGGAGCAGTTAAGAATAACTTCTTAATGCAATTCCAAAGTGACATTCTAGGTGTTCCTGTGGATCGCCCAGTTGTAAACGAAACAACAGCTTTAGGTGCTGCCTACCTCGCAGGTCTTGCAGTTGGCTACTGGAAGGATAAAGAGGAAATCGGCAAACAATGGCAAAACGACCGTACCTTTACGAATGAGATGGAAGAAGCAAAACGTAAGGAGCTTTATGCTGGCTGGCAAAAAGCGGTCGAAGCAACAAGAGTTTTTAAGTAATATTCTTTTAATCTCCTAATCTTTCATGCTATAATAACAACAAAGTTAATATTTTGGACGGAGAAATCGAGAGACCGCATTTATCTTAAGATAATATTCTTATCTTAGGTGAATTGTGGTCTCTTTTTCTATCCAAACTAAAGATAAAGTTGGGTTCCTTTAGGGAAAAGAGATAAAGAGGAAAACATCGTAACGATTTTACACATATAAAAGGAGCGATGGGTATGTCATTTTCCAGTCTGAATCGAATGGAAACATACAAACAAATGGAAGAATCACCTCTTGATTTACTTGTAATCGGTGGAGGGATCACAGGATCAGGTATTGCTTTAGATGCCGTAACAAGAGGTATGAAGGTTGGAGTTGTAGAAATGCAGGATTTTGCAGCTGGCACATCTAGCCGATCAACGAAGCTCGTTCACGGTGGTTTGCGTTATCTAAAGCAATTTGAGATTGGAGTCGTAGCGGAAGTTGGAAAAGAGCGTGCGATTGTGTATGAAAATGCACCGCATGTTACAACACCTGAATGGATGATGCTTCCTTTTTATAAGGGAGGAACATTTGGTCCTTTTACGACAAACATTGGATTAAGAGTGTATGACTTTCTAGCAGGAGTTAAAAAGGAAGAGCGAAGGAAGATGTTTTCACCAGATGTAGCACTGCAAAAAGAGCCACTTCTTAAGAGAGAGGGAATTAAAGGGGCAGGCTACTATGTCGAGTACAAAACGGATGATGCACGTCTTACGATTGAAGTTATGAAAAAAGCAGTAGAAAAAGGAGCACTGTCTTTAAACTATGCGAAGGTATCCAATCTTGTTTATGAAGAGGAAAAAGTAACTGGGGTAGAGGTGGAAGATCAAATTGATGGTTCTAAGCATACCATTTACGCTAAAAAGATTGTGAATGCTGCTGGTCCATGGGTCGATACGATTCGAGAAAAGGATCATTCCAAAAAAGGAAAAACCCTACAGCTAACAAAAGGAATTCACCTTGTGTTTGACCAAGAGCGATTCCCTTTAAAACAGGCTATTTATTTTGATACACCAGACGGCCGTATGGTATTTGCGATTCCTCGCGAGGGAAAAACTTACGTAGGGACAACGGATACGGTGTACAAAGGAAATATTGCGCACCCGACAATGACGGTGGAGGATCGAGATTATGTCTTAAAGGCTATTGATTTTATGTTCCCTGAGGTGAATATAACAGCAGATGATGTGGAATCTAGCTGGGCAGGTTTACGTCCACTTATTCACGAAGAAGGAAAAGACCCTTCTGAAATTTCTCGTAAAGATGAGATATTTGTCTCCGATTCTGGTTTGATCTCGATTGCTGGTGGAAAATTAACGGGATATCGCAAAATGGCAGAAAGTGTGGTTGATTTAGTAAGAGATCAACTAAAGCAAGAGATTGGCATTTTGTACTCGGATACCGTTACAAAGCATCTTCCTCTTTCTGGAGGAGACGTAGGAGGCTCTAAAGGCTATGAGCAGTTCTATCAATCAATGGTAGAGAAGGCGAAACGCTTAGGTCTTGCCGAAAAGGATGCTAGAACCATTGCACATCGTTATGGTTCAAATGCAGAAAAAGTGTTACGCATTTATGAAGAGAAAAAAGAACTAGCGATTACTGAGCAAGTGGATCCAGCCGTCTTCGCAATGCTGCATTACGCTATTGAGGAAGAGTTGGCATATAAACCGGTAGACTTTTTCATTCGAAGAACGGGTGCTTTGTTCTTCGATATAAATTGGGTGCATACACATAAAGAGTCTGTAATAGCTTATCTTGCTAAGCTCTTTAGCTGGGATAACGAACGTGTAAAAGGTTACACGGATGAGTTAGATCAACTTCTATACGAAGCCGTTCATCCAGTTGCATAATGAATGACAGTTGACTCTACAGCTCGTGGAGTTAACTGCTCATTTACATATATACATTCAGTCACAAGTCATTTAGAGTTTAAAAGTTGTTGTAAGCGTTGTCATCATTTTGCTGCACGATGGATGGAGTTTTACTATTATGAGGAGGGAAATAGGATGAAGAAAATCGTAAATGATCCAAATCAAGTAGTACAAGATATGTTGAAAGGACTAGTTGCCGCATATCCGGAAAGCTTGAAGCAAGTACCGGATACAACTGTTGTCGTACGTAAAGATGCGCCCGTAACAAACAAGGTTGCCTTAGTTAGTGGTGGAGGTAGTGGCCATGAGCCAGCCCACGCTGGTTATGTCGGAGCAGGTATGTTAGATGCCGCGGTATGTGGTGAAACTTTTACTTCTCCAACTCCTGACCAAGTCTTTGAGGCTATTAAGGCAGTAGATGGTAGCGCTGGTGTATTCCTTGTTATTAAAAACTATACAGGGGATGTCATGAATTTTGAGATGGCTGCTGAGCTAGCAGAGGCGGAAGGAATAAGAGTAGAAAAAGTGATTGTAAATGACGATGTGGCTGTAGAAGATAGCTCCTTTACTACAGGACGTCGAGGAATTGCGGGCACGGTTTTTGTTCATAAGATTGCTGGAGCAAAGGCAGATAAGGGCGGCTCCTTAGAAGAAGTTAAAGCAGTTGCAGACAAAGTAGTTGCGAACGTTCGCTCCATGGGGATGGCACTAAGTCCGTGTACGGTCCCAGCTTCCGGAAAGCCAAGTTTCGAGCTAGCAGAGGATGAAATGGAAATCGGCATTGGAATTCATGGGGAGCCAGGAATAGAGCGCAAAACAATTGCGACTGCGGATGAAATTGCGGAGGAGTTAACAGGGAAAATTTTAGAGGACATGGATTACACTAGCTCTGAAGTTGCGGTGATGGTAAATGGATTAGGCTCTACTCCAGAGATGGAATTATTTATTTTGAATGGAAAAGTACAAGATATCTTAGCAGAGAAAGGTATTAAAGTGTACAAAACGTTCGTTGGGGAATACATGACTTCCCTAGAAATGGCGGGTTGTTCTGTCAGTCTATTAAAACTCGATGATGAATTAAAGGAATTGCTAGATTCCGAGTCTAAAGCACCTGCATTTCGAATATAACACAGAGGAGGAGAAGTCGATGGAACTTCATGTTGCACAAGCATTAATGTGGATCGAACGGACAAATGAAAAAATCCAAGAAAATAAGGAATACTTATCCGC
This sequence comes from Radiobacillus deserti, assembly GCF_007301515.1. GTDB lineage: Bacteria > Bacillota > Bacilli > Bacillales > Amphibacillaceae > Radiobacillus > Radiobacillus deserti. The sequence goes on along the minus strand of NZ_CP041666.1, from coordinate 2,770,531 downwards.
CTTAGATCAAGCTATAGGGGATGGAGATCACGGCATCAATATGGCTCGTGGCTTTCAAGCAGTCATCGAAAAGACTTCTTCTTCTGAATATGAAACAGTTTCAGATGTTTTGAAGGATGTTGCGATGACTCTAATGGCTAAGGTGGGCGGTGCATCTGGGCCATTATACGGAACAGCTTTTTTGAAAATGTCGATGTCAACAAAGGGTAAAGAATCTGTAAGCCAAGAGGATCTCGCGGAAGCTGTTCGTCAGGCGTTAGAAGGTATGAAGCAACGAGGAAAGGCGACCGAAGGTGAAAAGACGTTAATTGATGTTTGGACACCAGTTCAGGAGTTGTTGGAGCAATCAGAAGACCTCCAACCAGAGGAAATAAAAAAGACAGCAAAAGATGCAATGGAAGCAACGAAGAATATTATGGCAACTAAGGGAAGAGCAGCTTACTTGAAAGAACGTTCCATTGGCCATCTGGATGCAGGCTCTGTATCGTCTTATTATCTATTTGAATCGCTAGCCAATGTATTAGAGGAAGGGAATTAATATGTCATATGTCGGAATCGTATTAGTCTCACACAGTCCGAAAGTTGCCGAAGGGATTAAAGATTTAATTACGCAAGTTATTCAAGATGTTCCCGTCGTTGCAGCTGGTGGAACAGATGAAAATGAGATTGGCACAAGCTTTGAGAAGATATCGGATGCTATAGAAGAAGTACAAAGTGAGAAAGGTGTTCTGTTGTTTTATGATCTCGGTAGTGCACTAATGAATGCAGAGATGGCGATTGAGATGTCTAATCACGATAATGTTCAAGTAGCCAAGGATGTTGCACTGGTAGAAGGAGCCTATGTAGCAGCAGTAGAGGCAAGCATGGGTAAATCCATCGAGGAAGTGTACCAAGCGGCAAAAAAAGCTGTTCAACCAACAGAATAAGGAGCATATGAAAACCCGTTACCTTTTGGTGACGGGTTTTGGTATGAATCCTATACAGATGTTATATACTAACATAAACAATTTGCGTGAGGTGAACTGTATGAAAAGGAAATACATGGAGACGGAATTATTCTGTATTCATTGTGAAGACGACACCCTGCACCTAATCACGTACCTCAATGATGTCATAACAAAGGTTGAATGTGAGGATTGCCAAAATGGAATCGAGCTACGAGTCAATGTGATGGAAGAGTTCTATAAAGAATCTTATCATCGCATTGCTTCTAAGCCTGCTCGAATAACAAATGAATATAGAGAAGATTTAAGTCATTTCCTTTTCAGTTTACCGATTCGAGTGATTACAAAACCATATCGACTTGTCCAAGATTTGAAAGGTGCGCGTGAGATTATAAGGGATTATCAGGCGAACTATAAAGATTTTGGTTAAGTTTTGAAAGCCACCGATTATGGTGGTTTCGCTTTGCAGCCCAGATACCAATCTTTTCCCATCCTATCAAACCCGTTTCCTTGCAATCGCCTCTCTAACTTGTTGTAATGCATGCTTCGATTGTTCTTTCTTTTTAATACAATAACTTATATATAAGCTGTCTAAAAGAGAAAGCTGTGCAATTCTTGAGGATAATGCTTCAGAACGGAACTCTGTTTCTTTTGATGCTGTGTACAAGCAGACATGTACGTTTTTACTCAATGAAGTTTTAGCAAAATTCGTAATCCCTATTGTCTTGGCACCAGATTCATTTGCAACTTCCAATACTTCTAGCAAATCCTTATTCGAACCAGTATGAGAAATGAACACAGCCACATTTTTAGGAGTAAGCTGTGCAGCTGTCATTAGTTGCATGTGCGAATCTGTATAAGCATGAGATGGCAAACCACTTCTCATAAATTTATGCTCACCGTCTAATGCGATGATCCCGGATCCTCCATTCCCATAAAAAAAGACTTGCTCCGCCTCTAAAAGTACATCCACTGCTTCTCTAAAGCTTTGATCCAGCGCTTTTGTATATTCCAGCGCTTGAATATTGGATGTGAAAACTTTTTCGAATATCGTTTCCTCTGAATCCTCGTCGGATATCGTTTCATGAATGTCTTTAATTGGATGAATGACTTCAGATGCCAATGCAATTTTGAGAGCTTGGTATCCTTTAAATCCTATTCGTTTACAAAATCGGAACACGGTAGCATCTGCAACCTTTAAAGCTTCTGATACTTGATTAATGGAGGAATGGATAATGGTATCCGGGTGCTCCAATATAAAATCTGCAATGGCTTTTTCTTTCTCGCTGAGACTAGAGTATGCAGATTGAATCCGTTGAATAACGTGTGTGGGTGAGTTCTGAGTCATAACTTCCTCCTGAAAATATTTTCACACTATAAAGAAAATATGAAATTTTTTTTCTTGAATGCCTGTTATCAAAAAAAATTTACTGTATAATAACTATTATAGAAAAAATATTTCATAAAAACTAGTGTTAAACGGGGAGGGTTTTCATGGATTCGAAAATTGTATTTGGGGTGGATATAGGTACCACAAGTACTAAAACAGTAGCCTATACACCAGACGGCATTCTCATGTTTGAAGCTGAAAAAGAATATCCTTTGTATTCCCCAGACCCTACAAAAAAAGAGCAAGACCCAGAGGAAATAATGAGAGCAGTCCTTTTCACCTTATCGGAAATTTTTCGGAAGGTGACAAATTACGGTGGGAGAATTATTGGAGTTGGACTAAGTTCTGCTATGCATAGTTTGCTAGGGTTGGATGCGAACGGTCGACCATTAACCAACGTGATAACGTGGGCGGATCAGCGGTCTGCTCAAGAGGTGGAGGACCTTAAGGCAAATGGAAAGGGACATGATGTATATCTTCGAACAGGAACTCCACTTCACCCGATGTCCCCATTGAGTAAACTGATCTGGTTTAATACGCATGAGCCGGAGCTAAAACAAGCTGTACATAAATGGGTTTCTATAAAAGAATATGTGATCTTTCGTCTTTTTGGACAATATGTCGTTGATTATTCTATCGCTTCTGCTACAGGCTTATTTAACTTGCGAAACTTAGATTGGGACGATATGGCCCTACAAGCTGCAAGCATCACAAGAGAGCAGCTCTCCAAGCCGATTTCAACAACTAGTATTTTATCGGGAATAAATCCAGAAGTGGCAAAAGAAATCGGCTTGTTAGAAGAGATACCATTTGTTATTGGAGCGAGTGATGGTGTGTTAGCTAATCTTGGAGTCGGCGCCATTCAACCAGGCGTTATCGCTTGTTCAATCGGAACTAGTGGTGCGGTTCGAACGATAGTAGATCAGCCGATTACGGATCCTCAGGGAAGGTTGTTTTGCTATGCGTTAACAGAAGACAAGTGGGTCGTTGGTGGTCCGACAAATAATGGGGGCATTGCCCTGCAATGGCTGCGTGATTCTTTATTTCCGGAGGCAAAGAAGCTTTCTCAGGAAGAAAGCATGGAACCTTATGAATGGTTAATAAATGAAGCTAAATCGGTTCCAGCAGGGGCAGAAGGCTTACTGTTTTTACCTTATTTACTAGGAGAGCGAGCCCCGCAATGGAATTCAAAGTCCAAAGGTGTTTTCTTTGGTTTAACGTTAGGTCATGGAAGAAAGCATATGATTCGAAGCGTGTTAGAAGGTGTATTGTTTCAGCTAAATACAGTGGTTAAAACGATGGAGGAAGTAGGAATTTCACCAAAAGAAATAAGAGCAAATGGTGGGTTTGCAAGATCAAATGTATGGTGCCAAATGATGGCCGATATTTTTCATACTCCAATATCTTTTCCAGAAAGTCACCAAAGTGCTTGCTTCGGTGCTGCTACTCTAGTTTTAAAAGCGCTAGGTGAAATAGAAGCATTAGAGGAAATTGTTCCGCTTGTGAGTATAACGAAACGTTTAGAGCCACACACCGAGGAAGCAACTATATATGAAGCATATAAATCGTTGTTCCGTAACATAGGAGAAAAACTGACACCAGATTTTGAGCTTCTAGCTGATATAACATGGAGGAGGAATCAACAATGAAAATAGGATTGATAGGTTTAGGAAAAATGGGCTATCAAATCGGGTTACATTTGATAGATAAAGGACATGAAGTGCATGCCTATGATATTAATGAACAGGCTGTGGAACGCTTTAAAACAGAAGGAGGAGACGCTTCTGTGACGGTCGATTCTATGCTCTCTCAGCTCCCATCTCCAAAAGTTGTTTGGGTTATGGTTCCAGCAGGTGACGTGACAACAAATGTTCTTAAAGAGTTGGCTGAAAAATTGAGTCCCGAGGATGTGGTCATCGATGCAGGGAATACGAATTACAAGCAAACGTTAGAGCATATAAGTCTATTAAAAGAAAAAGGGATCCATATGCTAGATGTCGGTACAAGTGGTGGTGTTTCCGGTGCTAGAAATGGTGCTTGCTTTATGATTGGTGGAGACAAAGAAGTTTTTCAACCATTAGAGCCTGTTTTTAGAGAGCTTGCAGTAGATAATGGGTACCTTTACACAGGTAAAGGCGGAAGCGGACATTTTCTAAAAATGGTTCATAACGGAATTGAATATGGAATGATGGCCGCAATTGGAGAAGGGTTTGAAGTTCTAGAGAAAAGCCCGTTTGAATATAACTATGAGGAAGTCGCACGTGTTTGGAATCATGGATCTGTTATTCGTGGTTGGTTGATGGAACTGATGCAAGAAGCATTTAAAAAAGATGCCCATCTGGATGATATCCGTGGGGTGATGCATTCTTCAGGTGAAGGAAAATGGACAGTGGAATCTGCGTTAGATTTTGAAGTACCTACACCAGTAATTGCTTTATCTTTAATGATGCGTTATCGTTCCCAAGAAAACGATACGTTTACAGGAAAAGTAGTGGCTGCTCTTCGACATGAGTTTGGCGGTCATGCGGTAGAGAAGAAATAAAATGTATTGCCCTCGTACAGCTTGGATGTTATACTGATTGAAAATAATTTAATATTTCAGAATATTTTCTTATCCAGAGAGGTGGAGGGACTGACCCTAAGAAGCCTCGGCAACCAGCAAGATAACTTGCCCGGTGCCAATTTCAGAGGAAGCCTGCTTCCAAAGATGAGAAGATTCGGTTCAGTATGTTTATGATGATTACGGAATCCTTCTCTCTTTCTTGAGCGAAGGATTTTTTTATTCAATTTGGAGGTGATGAAAAAAGTAAGGCAATAAAAAAAGAGGTGCGGCAACACCTCTTCCTCAACAGAGATAAACGCAATGTGATGTAATCAGGCGTATCCCTATATGAATCTAATATACCATATAGGTCGTTCGTCTAACGAGTAAAAAGGAGAGGAACGTGAAATATGGGAAACTTACAATTTGCTTATTGGGTACCGAATGTTAGTGGAGGATTAGTTGTATCCAAGCTACCTCAACGAACGGGTTGGGATTTTGAATCGAATAAACGTTATGCAAAAATTGCAGAAGAATCAGGTTATGACTTTGCGCTATTACAAACACGATTTTTTGCAAGCTACGGAGCAGAGAATCAATTGGAAGCCATCACACTAGGCTCTGCCCTCGCAGCAGTAACAAGTAAGTTAAAACTAATTTCAGCTGTGCACCCTGGGTTATGGCATCCGGGAGTTTACGCCAAAATGTTATCTACTCTAGACCAAATTAGTAATGGAAGAGCTGCTGTAAATATTGTAAGTGGCTGGTTCAAGCAAGAATTTATTGGCTATGGAGAACCGTGGCTGGAGCACGACGAGCGTTATCGAAGGTCAGAAGAATTCATCCAAGTTCTTCGTTCTTTATTCACCGAAGAAACGACAACCTTTAAGGGAGATTTCTATCGCATTAATGAGGCTCCATTAAAGCCGAAACCAGTCTCAGAAATTCCGATTTTCCAAGGCGGAAACTCGAAAGCCGCGAAGGAAATGGCTGCACGTGCTTCTGATTATTATTTCATGAACGGAAATACACTGGAGGGATTTAAAAAGCAAATTAATGAAGTTCGGACATTGGCATCCGCTCAAGGAAGAGAAGTGAAATTTGCTGCGAATGGATTTGCAATCGTTCGCGATACGGAGGAAGAAGCGGTTCAGCTCCTTCGTGATATCGTTTCAAACGCTGATGAAGAAGCCGTGCACGGATTTAAAGAAGCTGTAAAAGAAGCCGGCCAATCTACGAGAGAAAAACAAGGCATGTGGGCGGAATCTACGTTTGAGGATCTCGTTCAGTATAATGATGGGTTCAAAACGGGATTAATTGGGACACCAGAACAAGTTGCCAATCGGATCATTGAACTGAAGAAACTCGGAATCGAAATCATCCTAACCGGACATTTCCACTATGAAGAAGATCTGCAAAGGTTTGGTGAACAAGTCATTCCTCTTGTGAAAAAGAAAGAAGAAGAGCTCGCAGAACAAGGTGTCACAGTATGAAGCTAGTAGGCTTATCAGGAAGTTTAACTCCACTTTCCAAAACATATATTACATTAGCGGAAGCCTTAAAATTTGCTGGAAACTATGACGAGACAATTCAAACTGAATTAATTAATTTAAGAGATTATGAGATTCAATTTTGTGATGGAAGGGACCCAGCAGCGTATGAAGGAGATACTAAGAAAGTAATCGATCAAATTGTAGATGCAGATGCACTCTTGTTCGGTTCTCCCATTTACCGTGGATCGATAAGTGGTGTCTTGAAAAATGTATTTGATGTCATCCCAAACGATAGTTTAAGAGGTAAGGTAGTCGGATTTGTTGCAACAGGAGGAACCTATCACCACTATCTAGCAATCGAGCACCAGTTAAAGCCTTTAGCGGGATACTTCAAGGCCCACGTCGTACCTGGAAATGTTTATGCGCATAACGAGCACTTTGAAAACAAGCAGCTAGTAGACGAAGGAATTCGTAGTAGACTCCAAGAATTAGTAATAAGTGTCGTCCAATTAACAGCTAGTACTCAAGGAATTGCTACTGGCGCAAGAGAGCCCATCATCCCAAGACAATCGCTCGCACAATCATGATTCGAAAAGGTAAGGACGTTCTGTCCTTATCTTTTCTTTTTTGAATGTATTCTTTTGAGAATGAATAAGTTGTTGGTATAGATGTGGAATAGTTGGGGGCGATTGGAGTGACCAAGTTCGCCGATCGTAACTAAACCATATCAATTCACAAATAAGGAGATGAACAAATTGGCATATATTACCCTATCTGATAACACAAAGCTATACTACGAGGATCATGGAAAAGGACAGCCTGTATTATTTATTCACGGAGTGATGATGAGCAGCAAATTTTTTCATAAACAAGTTCCATATTTTAAAGAAAAGTATAGAATGCTGACTTTGGATTTAAGAGGACATGGACAGTCTAATAAGGTGGAGCATGGACATACGGTTGCGCAATATGCTCGGGATGTAAAAGCTTTTATAGAGGAGCTTAACCTAAAAGATGTCATTCTTGTTGGATGGTCGATGGGGGCATTCGTTATATGGGATTACGTGAATCAATTTGGTACAGAAAATATTAAAGCAACAACCATTGTAGATCAGTCTCCGTCCGATTATATTTGGCCGGGATGGGAGTTTGGTGCCTTTGATTTTGATGCCATAAAAGGGGTTATGCAATTCATACAAGAAGATCAACATGGCTTTAATAGTGAATTTATTTATGGAATGTTTAAAGAGGAGCCCAGCTCAGAGGAGTATGACTGGATTTTAGCGGAAATGAATAAATTACCAGCATCAATTGAAAGTACAATTGTCTTTAATCAGACTGTCGTAGATTATCGGGATACGCTAGGAAATGTAACGGTTCCAACACTTATTTGTTTTGGAAGTGCAGGCTTTTTTCCAGTTGATGCGGGAAGATACATTCAACAGCGAATTCCAGGATCTAGGTTGATAGCGTTTGAGAATAGTAGCCATTTACTATTCTTAGAAGAAACAGAAAAATTCAATCAAACTTTAGACGAATTTTTCTCCACCTTATGACGAACCCTCCTTTCTACTGAGGGGGAGGGCATCTCCTTGGATGAAAATTCACATCCAGAAAACTATATTGACAACGCTTACAACTTAGCATTATACTTTGGTCAAACTTCTCCGTTTTACAGAATCATTTTATGAATGGAAGGGAGGTACGTTTTATTTCAGGGACAATCTAACATATGAGGATAAACTTGAAATGAGGGATAGCATGGAAAAGTATGTTGCGTTTGACGTAGGTGGAACAAAAGTTAAGCACTCTGTCTTGTTAAGCGATGGAACAATCGTAACGAAAGACAAGTACAATACCAACATTGACGATTTAAAAGAGTTTCTAAGTGATATGTTGAAAGTGATTCAAAACTATCAATTGAATCACAGAATTAGTGGAATTGCCGTTAGCTTACCAGGCTTTGTTAATGTGGAAACCGGTTTCACCGAACATGCTGGTGCCATTCATGCCTTGCATGGAAAGAATTTAAAGGAGTTACTGGAAGAGTTAGTGGAAGTGCCAGTGGCAATTGAAAACGATGGAAACTGTGTAGCTCTTGCTGAGAAATTAAGTGGTAATGCTGTTGATTGTGATAGTTTTATCTGTTTTACAATTGGAACTGGAATTGGCGGTGGCATCTACTTAAATGGACAGATGGTTCATGGCCATAGCTTCCGTGGCGGGGAATTCGGATTTATGGTCACAAGAGGAGATTCTCCGGGACAAGAAATTATGCATGATAATGCAGCTACTGGAAGTCTTATAAAAATTTATAAGGAATATAAAGGGCTGTCACAAGAAACGGACGTAGAAGGATACGTAATCTTTGAAGAAGCAAAAACAGATGAAAAACTCTATGAAATATTGGAAAAGTGGTACGAAAGTATTAGTTTTGGCATCTTTAATTTAGTGGCAACCTTGAATCCACAAAAGATTCTCATTGGTGGAGGCGTAAGCGCCAGACCTGAGTTGTTAGAGGATATCAAACGCCATTTAGAGAAATTACCTTGGTGGAATCACCTTTGTGTACCGATTGAGCCTTGTAAGCATCAAAATGATGCAGGTATGCTCGGAGCATTACAACATTTTTTAACCTATGAACCTAAAAGATTAGTGAATTGAGAAAAAGCTTGTAGTATAGGGCATTTTCATACTTATTAAAATGATTGAAGAAACCGATTTCTTTGTTTTTGCAAAAAAATGTGAAAATAGTATTGATTTTCCCAGATTTAGAGAATATAATCTAAAAGAAAGCGATTACAAAAGAAAAACACCCAAGAGTAATCGACATTTTTAAACTAAATAAGGAAAACGGTTTCCTGTAGAGCCGTTTAAATATCCTTGCTTTCGCTTTTAGATTTTTAGATTACTAGCTGGGGGTGAAAAGATCTAAAGTAAGAAAGCGATTACTTAAACAAGTTGTTTGTTCCATTAGTAGTATTTAAAATGAAAAAATGGGGGTTAATCAAATGAAAAAGTGGCTTTCTATGATGGGTTTATTTGTTCTCATTCTTGCTCTTGTTGCTTGTAGTAACGATAAAGCAGAAGGAGAAGACGGTGGTTCTGATGGAGGGAAAGTAGAATTAGAATTTCTAGTATTCGGAAGCACTGGGTATGAAAAGTTAATTGAGGAATATGAAAAAGAAAATCCAAACGTGAAAATAAAGTTCAACGAAGGTGAAATGAACGATGTTCATAACAACCTATTTACGGCAATCTCAGCAGGTAGCGGTGCTCCTGATATCGCGATGATTGAAGTAAGTCAAATTGCAAAATTCATGCAAGCACAAGATCGCTTTTATAACTTAAATGATTATGGTGCGGAAGAGCTTTCTGGTAACTTCCTTGACTGGAAATGGCAACAAGCTCAAAGCGTTGATGGATCTTTCCAAATTGGGTTCCCAACAGATATTGGTCCTACTACAATGTTCTATCGTACAGATGTAATGGAAGCTGCGGGTCTTCCAACAGATCGTGAAGAACTAGCAGCGGAAATTGATTCATGGGAAGCTTTCTATGAAGCAGCTAAAACAATTAAAGAAAAAACAGGCAAGCCAATCTCCGATGCTCCGGAAATGGTTTTTAACGCAATTCGTGACCAACAAGAACAACAATACTTTAACGAGGATGAAGAGTTAATTGTAGAAGATACAGTAAAAGAAGCATATGACTACACTACTAAAATGATTGAAGAAGGTTTGATTGGCCAAAACACATTGTGGACTCCTGAGTGGGGTACTGCAATGGCAGAAGGAAGCTATGCTGCAATGCCTGGTGCTCCTGGTTGGATGGTAAATAACGTTCGTTCAAATGCTCCAGATGCTAGTGGATTATGGGATGTAACTAAGATTCCCGAAGGTGCTGGAAACTGGGGTGGATCATTCCTAACGATTCCGAAAGAATCTGAGCATCCAGAAGAAGCATATGACTTTATTTCTTGGTTAACTGCGCCAGAACAACAATTAGAAGCGTTTGAAATTGCGGGATTGTTCCCTTCTACACCAGATGTGTATGAAAACGAAGAATTCCTAGCAACTACGGATGAATATTTCAGCGGAGCTCCAACTGCGAAAATCTTTGCAGAAGCAGCTCAAAATGTTAAGCCTATCTACATGGGTGTTAACTACGCGATTGTAAATACAGAGATAGTTACGGCCTTAACAAACGTAGCAGTGGAAGGTGCTGACCCACAAGCTGAGTGGGATGCTGCGATGGACCGTATTAACGAACAATTAGAAAGACAGTAAGGATGATGATTATCAAGCGGTCTATGGATATTCCATGACCGCTTGAAATCCATGGAAGGAGAGAATGACAGTGGCACAAATACAACCGCAAACTTCATCCCAAAAGCCTCTAAAAAAACGAAAATCATCCTTCAGGGAAAGTACAAAAGAAGCAATCGCTGGATATTTGTATGTCTCACCATTTTTTATCCTATTCGCGATTTTCGGACTCTTCCCAATGTTATTTAGTTTTTATTTAGGTTTCCAAAAGTGGAATGGATTAGGGGAAATGGAGTATGTAGGTCTACAAAACTTTGAGTGGATTATAACAGATCCACTTTTCTGGAAATCTTTATCTAATACGTTAATCATGTGGGTAATGGGGACAATCCCGCAGTTGATTATTGGGATTATCCTCGCATACGCATTGAATTCTGCATTAGTAAAGCTTAAGAGTATTTTCCGAGTTTCTATTTTTATGCCATATGTAACATCTACTGTGGCAGTAGCAATTGTATTCGGCATTATGTTTAATGATCAAGACTTCGGACTAATTAATGTTATTTTAAGTTGGTTTGGAGTGGATCCAGTAAGCTGGAGCACGACAGAGTGGGGCGTGAAAATAGCGATTTCCACGATGGTGTTCTGGAGATGGCTTGGTTACAACACAATCATCTATTTAGCTGGTTTACAAGCCATTCCGAACGAATTGTATGAAGCGGCCAAGATTGACGGTGCTACTACTAGACAAAAAATCCAATACATCACGATTCCTATGCTACGCCCAATCATTATTCTAACGGTCTTCACATCAACCATTGGGGCTCTTCAATTGTTCACAGAACCACTAGTGTACATTGGTAGATCCTACCGTGAAGAAGGGCTAACAGTCGTTCTTTACTTATATCGAGAAGCCTTTGTAAACCTTGCATACGGTCCAGCATCGGCAGCTGCGATTATTTTATTCTTTATTATTATCGTGTTGTCAGCGATTAACGTATTCGTTGCCAATCGAATTGGGAAATAAGGAGGTAATGCAAAATGAGTAGTAAATCACTTAAAAAAGGAAATATGCTTTCAAAAACTGTCATATATCTGTTGCTCGCTGTTGCATCCCTCTTATCTATATTCCCTTTCTATTGGATGTTCGTAATGGCGACCAACGAAAACAGTGCGATCAATAGTGTACCACCGGCTATGATACCAGGTAGTCAGTTAGTGACCAATTTCCAAAACGTACTAAACACCATTGACTTTTTCGGGGCTATTGGAAACTCCTTAATCGTTTCGACAATAACGACTATCGGGGTTTTATTCCTTTGTTCCTTAGCGGGTTTCGCATTTGCGAAATTTCATTTTAAAGGAAAAAACATATTGTTTGTAGCTATTCTAGTGACCATGATGATTCCGCCACAATTAGGCTTGATTCCACAATATATCATCATTACAAAATTAGATTGGCTAAATGACCTCAAAGCGGTTATCGTTCCAGGATTAATCGATGCTTTCGGTATTTTCTGGATGCGCCAATATATCAGTAGTAATGTACCAGATGAGCTTGTGGATGCTGCTAAAATCGATGGTTGCTCCAACTTCCGTGTGTATTGGAATATTGCTGTTCCAGTTATTATTCCAGCTTTTGCAACACTAGCGATTATCAAATTCATGTATATGTGGAATGACTTCTTATGGCCACTTGTTGTGTTAAGAGATGAGAGCACGTATACAATCCAAATTGCGTTGCGTGGGTTAATTGACAACTATGTAAAAGATAATGGAATGATTCTTTCTGGAACATTTTGGGCCACGGTACCACTTGTTATTGTCTTTTTACTGCTAAACCGACTCTTTATCCAAAGCTTAACAGAAGGAGCAGTTAAGAGTTAACGAGAACAACATCAGTGGGATATTCCTCCCACTGATAGATTTGTTCATTACAAAATTCTTGTTATAATAGAAGGACTAGAAAAAGCTAGGCTCAAATGACCGGTAAGTTGTGAAACAGTCACTGTTTCACCCGGATTAATGAAACAGAGGGATTCCAATGAAGTTAACAATAAAAGATATCGCAAAAATGGCAGGAGTTTCACCTGGGACTGTTTCCAAGATTATAAATCAAACCGGGAGTATTGGTCCTAGAACGAAAGAGAAAGTGTTAAAGATTATTGAAGAAACAGGCTATCAGCCAAGCTTTTCAGCAAAAGCATTGGCGACGAAAAAGTCTAATTTAATTGGCTTGATTTATGCCGGAGAAATTCACGTAGAATTTAACCATCCGTTTTTCAATGAAGTTATCAATTCCTTTAAAAATGCAATTGGAAAATTAGGCTATGATATTTTAGTATTTTCTAATAGTAATTTTAGTAAAGGGAAAGAAGACTATATGGCACGCTGTAAGCACTTCCAGTTAGATGGTTGTATCATCATTGCTGGGGACAATATCGAATCAGCTATTTATGAGTTAGATAAAAGCTCTATACCTTGTGTTGGTGTGGATATTGAATTAACAGGACCTAGGTCTAGCTATGTAACAACGGATAATAGAAAGGTTTCCTCGAAAGTAGTGGAACACTATTATTTGCATTCGGTAAAGGAAGTTGCTTTCATAGGAGGACCATCAGATTCTGTAATATCTAACATTCGTAAGGAAGGATTTTTGGATACCGTTCGTCAGCTAGGGATGACCGTTCAAGACAACTGGATTCAGTATGGAGATTACTTTGAAGGTTCAGGGTATGAAGCGATGAATCATATTCTAGATGGAGGTTCTATTCCTAAAGGGGTTTTCGCTGCTTCGGATATGATGGCACTTGGCGCACTAAAGGCAGCAAAAGAACGTGGATATTCTGTACCCGAGGATATTAAAATAATCGGATGTGATGATGTAGAAGCATGTCGTTATAGTGACCCCCCTTTATCAACGGTAAAACAAGATAAAGAAAAGATGGGGAAATTGGCTGCCTACATGCTGCATGACATGATAAATGAACATGCCGAACCAAATTCCATTCTAGTAGATCCAGAACTAGTAATCCGTAACACATGTATATCGAGTGTGAAAGAAAATGTAGCAAGACCAAGCCTGTAAGGTGCAGTTGAAGCCTTAGTTGGCCTTTTCATTCAATCATTGATCACAAAGTTGGTAGGTGCTGGCATGTTTAAGTCGGAAAATGGGTTCTTTAAAGTATTAGACATTTTTAGTAATTTCCTGATTTTAAATATTTTGTGGATTATATGCTGCATCCCAATAGTAACGATTTTTCCAGCAACGACAGCGATGTATGCAGTTGTCCGAAAATGGTTAGCATCTGGGATGGAAGCTGGTACCTTTCAACAGTTTTTTATCTTTTTTAAATCAAATTTTAAGAAAAGCTTTTTCATTGGGTTAGTCTGGTTATTCCTTTTTGCTGTTCTATATGTAGATACGGTAATCATTCTGAATTATGATTTCATTGGGGAATCGATGCTTCTAATTGGTTTATTCCTATTTGGTTTTGTGTTTTTGTTTACGACAGTGTTTATTTTCTTTATATTGGTTCACTTTGATTTATCCATACTGCAGACAATAAAAAGAGCATTGTTGTTTGCTCTTAGTCATTTGCCACAAACCATATTATTAATTGGAATATTAGTTGGTTCTGTTGCTCTAACGTATATGACACCAGTTTTTCTGTTAATCAGTGGTAGTCTGGTTGCATTTGTTCAATATTTTATTTTTGATCGATTAATAAAACGTATTAATAAAAAAGTGGGTTAACCTAAAAAATTCTGCTGTCCCTAAGCGGAATTTTTTACGTATACATCGTTTTATTAGCCAATAAACTATGTAGTAAGGGAACTTTTTCAGCCAGAACCCACTAAGTTGAGTTGGTTTGGGGTATAATAGGTATATAAAGAAGAAAGGGGACTTATAAGTATGGCGTATTTTAATAACAAAAAAGAACCTGTCCCAGAAGTAGAAACGACAATTTGGTCTTGTACGAGCGACTCTTGCTCAGGGTGGATGCGAGAATCCTTCTCTTTCGAAGCAGAGCCGAGCTGTCCACTCTGTCAATCTGAAATGGTGAAAGAAGAAAAGGTATTGCCTCAGATTGAATAGTTATAAGTACCCTTAACGGTTGAGAGTAGTTAATCCATGGATTAACTACTCTTTTGCTTTAATAAGCGGCAATTCCCGAATTGTATAAATGATAATAGCTCATATTGTAATAGCTTGCTGCTATATAAAGCTGACGAGTAGTTAATTTTCCTTCTAATGCTAGCTTATAATATTCCGATTTATAGCCTTCTGGTATTAGAAGGGAACGATGAATAGAATTGACAAGCTCTGTTTTTCCTAAAGCTATTGCTTTCTCCTTATAGAAGTCTGGGATGTCAGCATCTAAGTCATACCGTTCAATGGCTTCGACGGATACATCGATTCTCGCTGCGATTTCATCTACATTCATGTGAAAGTCATGTAGCAGTTTTTGGATCAACTCATATTTGAAGCGCCAGCACGTAGATTCTGAAATCATCCCGCGCTTTAAAATAGCTAATAATCGTTCAGAGGGATCGATAAGGTCTCGAGAAACGAGGACGAAAGGAACGAACTGATCCATTTTTACTTTCTTTAATGCATCAAAAAACTTAAAACCACTCCTCAAATGGTACGCGCCATTTACTTTTTCAACAGAAAGAACAGCCTTGGATCTTTTTGAAAAATACGCATTAATTCGATTGTTAGCAACCTCTTCTTCTACGTCATCGACGTACTCCGAGACGACATCCTGCACCTTCAGAAATTTGTATGTAATCACAGAGAACATCCTTTCATCGCAAGTATAGTGCATCCTATGAAGGAAATAGATTGTCCCATGCCAAACTTATCCATATTTATTAGAAAGTTTTTAAAAAAGAGGCTACCAGATATTCTGATAGCCAATGGTAGTATGCATAAACCCTACTAGAAGTTACAGCGTTCCCTATACTGTATGTTTAGCTATCCAAATAGCATAGACAAGTATCCTTTCTCTTGCAAAAATGGTGGGATAACTAGTACCCAATTTGGATACCGTGGTCTTGTAGAGCTGAAGATAACTCTTTTACAAAATGGACGGCATGTGGAGAATCACCGTGCACACATATTGTATCTACTTCAATTGGGATTAACTTACCATTCTTTGTTGTAATGGAGTTCTCGTTTATCATTTGGATGCACTGTTTTATTGCCATAGTCGACTCCGTCAGAAGTGCATTTTCTTCTGTGCGAGGTGTTAAGCTACCATTATCAAGATATGTACGATCCGCAAATCCTTCTTTGTAAACAGTGAGTCTTCTTTTTTCGCCTGCTTGAATGAATTCGGATTGGGGTGGAGCATACAAGATTAGGGCTGGATTAATATCTAGGATAGCCGATACTATCGCCTCCGCAATATCTGGATTCTGGCTGCCGTAATGATAAAGAGCACCGTGGGGTTTCACGTGATGGAGAGGAACCTCTTGCGCGATTGCAATTGCCTCAAGGGCGCCAATCTGATAGAGGATAGACTGATACACTTGATCTGCGGTCCAATTCAATGGGCGTCTACCGAATCCTTCTTTATCGGGAAATCCAGGATGTGCCCCAACTTTAATCTGGTGCTTTTTTGCCAGTTTTACGGTTTCATACATCACGCCAGGATCTCCTGCATGAAAGCCACAAGCAATATTCGCAGAGGAAATATAAGGCATGATTTCTTTTTCATAGGTAGTAAATCCTTCTCCTAAATCGCAATTTAAGTCTATATTCATAAGTGTAGCTCCTTCCATTTTTGATCAATGAATCGTTTTATTAGTCGTTTTTTATGTTCAAGCTCTGTTAGTTTTTCCATGGCCTCAGCTATAGTTACTTTTTTGAATGTTATGCTAGATGATACGTTTAGCTGGCTCATCTTTGGCAAATCCGCTTGAATCACTTGCCCAATCTTTGGATATCCTCCTGTGGGCTGGCGATCCGCCATTAAAATAACGGGCTGACCATTAGGGGGAACTTGAATGGAGCCAAATAGGGTAGCTTCTGTCCACATTTCATGGTTAACCTTCCTTTGCAGAGGTGTACCATTTAGTCGGTATCCCATTCGGTTAGATTGTGCAGTCACAAAATACCGATCATGTTCAAAGGTTTCTTTCGCTTGATCGGTAAACCAATCATACTGACTTCCCTCCTGAAACCGGATAGTAGGCTCAATCTCTAGGTCCATTGTATTCACAAACCATTGTTTGGGAGCACTTGAACTACATTCGTCATAAGGAATACAATCTCCTTTCTCTATCTTCGGCCCAGGAAAGGAGGATTGCCCGTCTACATGAATGAAGCTTCGACTTTTTAAAAAAGGAGGAGAAATGAACCCATTCTTTACCGCTAAGTAGGTAAAGACCCCATTATTAGCTAATCCGAAGGTTAACAAGTCCCCGCTACGCACAGGGATTGGAGCTCCTTGTTTGATTGCCTGCTGATTGACTTTTGGATTCATAAAAGCACCTGTAATTGCAATCACCGTGTTTTTTTGAAAAAGAAAACTCCCGCCAACCATTCCCATCTCAATAACAGCAGCGTTCGTATCATTTTGAAGAAGAAAATTAGCGGTTTCCATCGAGAACGAATCCATCGGTCCGTTTACAGAAAAACCAAGAAACTGATAACGATGCCGCCCGTGATCTTGGATGGTGGTTAATAGACCGGGTTTTTGGACAAATAAACTCATAGACTCCCCTCCAATTCTACAAATTCCTTTTCCGTAATGGGCTGGAAACGAACGATATCCCCGGGTTTTATAAGAGTAGGGTTTTGTTCATCCGAGGTAACCAACGGAATAGGTGTCCTCCCGATAATTTGCCAGCCACCGGGTGTGGAAAGAGGATACACGCCTGTTTGATTGCCGGCAATTCCGACTGAGCCTGCAGGTACTTGCTGTCGGGGAGAGTTTTTTCGTGGTGTTGCAATTCTTTCGTCCATCCCTCCTAGAAAGGGAAATCCAGGTGCAAATCCTAGAAAATAGACTGGATAATCTGTTTGGGAATGAATGGAAACGATATCTTCTTTCCTCCTGTTATGAAAGGAAGAAACAAATTCTAAATCGGGTCCAAAGCTAGAGGAATAACAGACTGGAATAGGTATAACTTTTGGTGTTTGATCGTGCT
The DNA here is from genome assembly GCF_007301515.1 of Radiobacillus deserti. Classification (GTDB taxonomy): domain Bacteria; phylum Bacillota; class Bacilli; order Bacillales; family Amphibacillaceae; genus Radiobacillus; species Radiobacillus deserti. The sequence continues at coordinate 2,752,733 of NZ_CP041666.1, read as the reverse complement.
GGATTAATTGTTGGATTTGGTGGAGTTTGGTTAAGACATGGTGCTTTACATAGGAGAACGAATCCACTTGTTCCATTTCAAAGGGCTGGAAATGAATCGTTAAGGTCACGTAACCTGGAACCCCTTCTATATAGCCTTGGAATGGATGCTGATGAATGTAAGTATGGAGTGCTAGAATTTCTCGGTTGATTTTCGGGGAAGGGATAGACTTCCACTCTAGCAATAAGGCAGATTCACTAATGAATTGGATTCGAGGTTCTATGCTCATGGATACAATGCCTCCTTCGTCATAGGTAGCTTTTGTTCCTAGTATACAGGAAGAAAAAGAGATGTCTAAAATTTCTACCATTCTATCTTCTATTTTTCTTTTCTTTGCATAGATTAGTATAAAAGAACTCTGGCAAACCGATACTAGTTTACTAGATTTATAGGAATAGGAGGATACATAACATGAAAAAAGGTTTAATAGCACTCATTGCTTTATCCATTATTGTAGTTGGCTGTGGACAAACGGCGACGTCGAATCCGTCTAATGCGAAAAAGAATGTGGAGGCAAACTCAAAAGAAGAAAATACTGGGAACATAAGTGCTAAGGAAATGATCGCTTTAACAGGATCCATTAGTGATAGGAAAAAAGAAATCGTTCAAGGCATTCAACAAAAAGGATGGTACGAGAAAGGGATAGATTTCGTTCCTGGAGTGGAAGAGTTCCAATCTCTAGTTCAGCCAATTCTACAAGATACATTTACACAAGCATTTATAGAAAAGCATATTGTTCAATACCGAGAAACTTTTTTCTGTGAATGTGATGCCCCTGGTGCATTACAAGGCTCGATGCTTCCAAGCTTCCATAAGCCCGTTACCTATGAAGATGTCCACCAAGCAACGTTTACTGCATATTATCCTGCTAATGAAATAAACAGTGGAGCGAAGTTTCATATCGAAGTTACGAAGCAGGAAGGGAAGTGGAAAATCAATGATTGGCAATTTATATCATCCTCCTACGAGGAACCATTTGATTTAAAGGCAAAAGAGGTAAAAGCATATTATGAGAAAGAAGGAAATCCTGTCACCCTTGAGCATACGTTAAGGAAGCAGGATGATCGATTAAACATGGAATACGCTGTTTATCTATTTAAGCAGAACAACGATTATATAGCAGTAGATGCTCGAAACTGGTACACCGTAGAGGGGAAGGAAAGGATTCAGCAATTTTTAGGAGTTCAAGAGGAAGTGTTTGTAAAGTGACGTTTTTGCGTCACTTTTTCTAACGTGCTGAGGAGAACGTGCTAAGACTGCGGACAGGGTCGCTAAAAGAGCTGGGTTTCACTTAATAACTACTCCTAAAAAAATAATAAACATATGTACAGCCACTTTTCGCATAAAGTAGTGGAAAGAAGGGATAAATCAACAGTGTAAACGCTATCAAAAATAAGCGGAATCGATTATAATAAAAAATAAGAGATATGAAATTTAGGTGTCCATCATTAACCTTTTCATCGCTCGAAACATATACTACATTAATAAATTTACTCGTGCTTCAAAATTGTAATGTTCCGAAAACCAAAACACTGGGGGTGGAGTGATGCTTTCTGTTAAGATGCTAAAGCCATATTACATTAAGGAAGAGGATGAGTGTTTACGTGTCGTTCTTGCCTATCAATATTTTTCACTCTTGTTAGATAATAAGGTATATCAGTTTGTACCTCTAGAATCGCGAGAAATCCGCGTTAATCGGGACACCCAAAAGGTTGAAAATCAAGACGATATCTTTGTCTTTCAGCGGGGAAAAGAATATAGTCGAGTTGCATTAGCTGATTTACTTAAGCTTAACGATTTTCTAACGAATTTAAATGCGATTATTGATCCTTATATCAATAATGATCGTACCTTAATAAAGGAAGCAGATGTAGATGAAGTCATTGCTCAGTTAGAGAAAGAAAATCTAAAGCGTCTGATTGATGAAGCATTAGAAAAAAACGATCAGGAACAATTTATTACACTTACAAATCAATTAAATGCCCTATAAAATTTATACATCCGTACGGGAAAACAGGAGCTTATGCTTCTGTTTTTTAATTTTGCTTTCACTAAGCTATGATAGAAGAAGAAGGTGTACACATAGTCTTTATCACCTTTTGTACGTAACATGCAAATAAGTTGCTTTGGGGGGAGATAAATGAAGAAGAAACTAATGTATAAGGGAATACCCATGTTTACTATCCTTATTTTTATAACTAGCTGTTCTCATGACAAAAATCCCTTTAGATTGCCTCAGAATCATTTGTTTAACATAATGGAAGTCGAAATAGTTAATGATAATGATACGGAAGTTAAACGGATTGAAAATAATGAGAAAATAGTAAATATATTTGTGACATTAAGAAATGAACATTTAGAAGTAAAAGAGATAAACAATAAAGAGGTTCATTCCATTCTTGAAGAACAGAACTATTATCTAGTTAATGCTACAACCAATATGGATTATAGTAATAATCTGTATCGCATCCTCATAACGGAAAATAACTATCTCGTGTTCCAAAAGAGCTTAGAAGACAAAGAGCTGTTCTTTATCACTCAGGAAGCTCAACCAAAAATAGTGAAGCAATTTCAAGAGATCATAGATTAATAAAGAAGCTGGGAGAAAACAAAATTATTGCTCTAGAACCTAATGATGCATATGCGACGATTTCTCCTCGTGTAATTCCCGCAGGAGTCACCGTATTCTGCCTACGCCGAGGTTTGCGCACAACTTATGCTTCGTTTATAGACAATAGGCTATCCTTTTATCCGACACTCTCTCAAACATGTGGTTTTCAATTTTTACAATTCCAGCTAAACTATAACAAAGGACGGGGAGGGGAATCCTTTGAATCGACGTCAGAAACAATGGTTACTAGTAGCGAGTCTAGTCTTTTTTTCTATAAATCTAGGAGCTATGCTTCTTTATGGAAAGAAAACATTCTATGTAGAAGATCATCCTGCTGCTGAGCAATCCTATGATTATCATTTCGCCCTTATAACGGAAGAGGTTGGGAATGCCTATTGGCGTCTCATTGAAAATGGAGCAAAAGAAGCGGCAGAAAATGAAAACGTTTACTTGGAATATATCGGTCCAAGTAAGTCTGACTTGGAGGAAAAGCTGCAGACTTTAGATCGTATGATTTCTGCAAAAGTGGATGGAATTATTACACAAGGCTTACCTGGTCAACGTTTTTTAGATTTAGTTCATAAAGCGAGAGAAAATGGAATTCCGGTAATTACGGTAGATACAGATGTGCCTAAAAGTGAACGGCAAGTGTACGTAGGGACTAATAATTACGAAGCCGGATTCCTTGCAGGACAAGCATTAATTGTGGATACGAAGGGAGAACAAAATGTTGGGGTGATTATGGGAAGCTTTGAAGCACTCAACCAACAGGAAAGATTGGACGGTTTTTTGGATGCCATCTCTAATTCCTCTAGAATCAAAGTGGTCGATCAAAAGGAATCAAATATAACGGAGATAGGCGCTGCTCAAGCAACTTACTCTATTCTAAGGGAACATCCAGAAATCACCGCATTGTTTGGAACAAGTGCACTGGATGGTGTCGGGATAGTGCAAGGAATCCGAGAATTTAACCCCTCAGAGGATATGTACGTAGCAGCGTTTGACATTTTACCTGAAACCCTTTCCTTAATTGAAGATGAAGATATCGATATAACGATCTCACAGTACCCAAAAGAAATGGGGAAGGTCGCAGTGGAACAAATGCTGAAGATACAACAAGAGGAATCGGTTAATCCATTTCAATACACAGCTACAAAAGTCATTCGGAAAGATGATGTCCGTAATGGGGAGTTAATTGGAAATGGAGATGCACGATGAAAACGATACGTGGAAAGCTCATTATTTACTTCTTTGTGTTTGTCGTTCTATTTAATGTGGTGTCTATCTCTATCTATGTTAGCTCTAAGCAACTCACAAAGGAATACCATGCAAGCTTTGATCGGTTTGTAACGTTGAATTCTATTTCCCAGCTATCAAATCAGTTATACCAAAATGTAAAAGCATATGTGATGGAACCAAATGAGGAAAATTTAGATGCATACTACTCCTCTCTCCACCAAATTGAAAGAGAAGAGGCAGAGCTCATGAGTTCTAAAACCTTTGAGGAAACGATGCAAGTTAAAAACTACACGAACTTAATTGACTCTTTAATTCATGAGAGTGAAATAACGGTAGGATTTGTGTTAAGAGATGATATTGAGCGTTATACGGCACACCTCAAAGAAACGCAAAATGCATCCACTTATATTCAAGAAACAACCCTTCATTTAATCGATTTAGAGCTGAATGAATACCAAGCATTATATGAAGATTTACAAGAGCGTAATCGCTCCTTCCAATGGTTTATCTTTTTCTTGTTTTCCACAACCGTTATGTTAGCTGTCGGGTTTTCGCTTTGGTTCTCACACGGCATAAATAAACCAATTCAAGCTTTATCGAGAGCCGCGAAACAAGTGTCAAGCGGACAAATTTCTGGAGAACCAGTCGTGATTGAGTCGAATGACGAGTTGAAGCTACTTGGGGATTCATTTAATCAAATGCGTACAAATATTCACGAGCTTATTGAAGAAATGAAAACGAAATCAGAGCAAGAAAAATTAATGAAAGAGCTTGAGCTAAAACACCTACAAAACCAAATCAACCCACATTTCTTATTTAATACATTAAATACCATTTCGAAAATGGCCTATTTAGAAAATGCAAAATCAACGTCTAATTTAATCGATTCGGTTGCTACTTTGCTTCGTTATAGTTTAGGAGATATAAAAAAACCGATTTCTCTTAGTGATGAAATTCAAGTAATCGAAGAATATTTAAGCATTCAAAAAACTAGATTTTTAGAAAGAATACAGTATCAAATTCAGATAAAAAGTAATCACATGGATATTCCTATCCCAAGGCTTACGATACAGCCTATCGTGGAGAATGCTTTTATACACGGGATCGAAGCGAAAGAAGATGGAGGGAACATTCAGATTCGTATTTATGACAAAGGTGAAGAAACGATGGTGGAAGTAGAGGACGATGGAGTTGGGATGGACGAACAGACGATATCTCGGCTCTTAGACACATCCGTAGATACAGAAAACATGGAGCATATCGGACATTCAACGGGAATTGGGATGACGAACGTTATTCGAAGACTACAGCTTTTCTATCAAAGTGACTATGTCATGGAAATAGAGTCCGAGATTCATAGTGGCACGATTATTCGGCTAGTATTACCGAATGGATATCACAAAGAATAGGGGTGGTACGATGAAAGTGATTATTGCAGAGGATGAATTACTAGAAAGAAAAGCGATGCGTAAGTTTTTGGAGACGAATTTCCAACAAGTAGAAGTAATCGGGGAAGCATCAAACGGCCGGAAAGCTATTGAATTAGCGGAAAGTCTTCGCCCGGATGTCATGCTAATGGATATTAAGATGCCTGGCATTAATGGCCTTGAAGCGATTGAAATTATCCATCAGTTTCAGCCTTCGATTAAATTTGTTCTCGTATCTGCCTATGATTCTTTTGAATATGCCAAGCAGGCGATGAAATTCGGTGTAAAAGAATATATTTTGAAGCCGAGTAAAAAAGAAGAAACCATTAAAGCAATGCTTCGCATTCATAAAGAAATAGAAGAAGAGCGAAAAGGGTTAGAGGAAAAAGAACAGACAGGCATTATTGCGAAAAAACATTTTCTCTCTAAATTAATGAAATACGAGCAGGGAGAGGAAGTGGAACAGCTTCAGAAAGCATTATTCCCTAATATGATGTACGGTTGTTTTTTTGCGATTAAAGATGCTAGTCAGCAGCTCGGAGAAAGCATCGAGAAGGAATTGCAAGACATCCTCGAGGATACATATATATCAGATTGGCAAGCGGACCAAGTGATTGTATTGCTTATGCGTTCAGAAAAGTTTGAACGGGCTAAATTATTGAAGCATGCTAGACTTCTGCAAATGAGATTAGGGAAACGAGTTTATATTGGAGTCGGTCATCCAACAAGATTATCAGAGGTAGCCAATTCCTATCACCAGTCCCTTTCTTCATTGGAGCATTTAATGAGCGTACAGCATCGTAATTATGGATTTCCTGTAGAGGAAGAGTACAGGGATCGAAACAGCTTGGAGCCACTTCTTAACGAGATCCAAGCAGGAGATGAACTAGGCGCTATCTATCAACTAAACCAGTTAATCGAAGAAACAAATCGTCAACAGCGGACTCTAGTTCTTCATGAGCTTTATTACAAAATAAAACAGTTACTGGAAGCAAAGCAGATAAAGCCATGGAACAAATCCATACATGAACTCCAATCAAATCAAGATTGGGTTCAATACGTTCGTTTAATATGCTTACATATTCAGCAGCACTATCAATCGAAGCATAAGATTGAGCGCGCCAAAACTTATATTCAAGAACACTATGCACACAGTGTTTCTCTAGAGGAAGTTGCGGATCTATGTGAATTAAGTCCCAATTATTTTTCGAATCTTTTTAAAGAAACGACGGGAGAAACATTTATTGATTATGTTACAAATGTTCGTCTCAATAAGGCATCGCAGCTATTAGAAGAATCTGATCTTAGTTTAAAAGAAATTAGTTTTATGGTTGGATATAAGGACCCAAACTATTTTAGTAGAGTATTTAAAAAATATTATCAGCTTTCGCCAAAACAGTACCAACAGAAATTATTAAAAAAATGAAGATTTTCTTAAAAAAGTGAAGAAAATAATAGTCGGATAGTCTGTATTTGTCTATATAATTTAATTTGTAAGCGTTACCACATAGGTTTTCAGAATTAAAAAGGGGGTTTTAACAAGTGAAAAAACTGTTAGGTTTCTTTTCATTGTTCGCTATGGTGCTAGTCATCGCTGCATGTAGCTCTAGTTCTTCTGGAGAAGGTGGAGATAATGCAGAATCTGATGGCGGAGATGGCTCAAGTGAATCGGGAGGAAAGGTTGAAATTTTTAGCTGGTGGACTGGTGCCGGTGAAGAAGATGGATTACTAGCACTATTAGATTTATTTAAGGAAAAGCACCCAGATATTGAAATTGAAAATGCTGCTGTAGCTGGTGGTGCTGGTACGAACGCAAAAGCGGTTCTAGCAACTAGAATGCAAGGGGACGATCCACCATCCACGTTCCAAGTGCACGGTGGTGCCGAGCTTAACGAAGGCTGGGTTGCTGCTGGAAAAATGGAGCCACTAAATGATTTCTTTGAAGAGCAAGGCTGGATGGATAAATTCCCTCAAGACTTAATCGACTTAGTAAGTAAGGATGGGGACATTTATTCTGTACCTGTAAATATTCACCGTGGGAACGTGATTTTCTATAACAAGCATGTTTTTGAAGAAAATGGTATTGAAGTTCCACAAACATTTGATGAATTCTTTGCTGCTGCTGACAAGTTAAAAGAAGCTGGTATTACACCACTTGCTCTTGGAGACAAAGAGCCTTGGACAGCGACACAAATCTTTGAAAATATTTTATTAGGTGTTCTTGGACCTGAGGATTATCGCGGTCTATGGAATGGAGAGGTAAGCTTCGATGATGAGAGAGTAGTAGAAGCTGCAGAGCTATTCAAGAAGACACTTTCTTACGTAAACGAAGACCACGCTTCTCGTAACTGGCAGGATGCTGCTCAGTTAGTAGGAAATGGAGAAGCGGCGATGAACATTATGGGAGACTGGGCGAAAGGCTACTTCTCTAACGACCTTGAGCTTGAAACAAATGTAGACTTTGGTTATACGACTACTCCTGAAACAGACGGAGAGTTCATGGTTATTACAGATACATTTGGTTTACCTAAAGGGATTAAAAACCCAGATGATGTGAAGAAATTCCTTTCCGTGCTTGGTTCTGTAGAAGGGCAAGATGCATTCAATCCACTTAAAGGGTCGATCCCAGCACGTGTGGATGCAGATCCTTCTAAATATGACCAATACGGAAAAGATACAATGGAAGACTTTAAAGAAGCAAAACTTACTCCAAGCTTAGCGCACGGATCTGCAGCTGCAGCTGGTTTCTTAACAAAGGTAAACCAAGCAGTAAACATTTTCGTAACACAGCTTGATGTAGATAAGTTAATCGAATCTTTAAAACAAGCTTCATCTGAACTGTAAGACTAAGAATCTCGGGGGATTCTTGTAAAATAGGAACCCCGTATCATCATTGGGTGATACGGGGTTCTATCATAACCTCTTAGGATTGGAGGATACACACATGCAAGAGGAACTAGCCACACAGAGGCATACAGAACAAAAGCTACAACTAAATAAAAAGAAGAAAAAGGTTACGAAGGATCAATGGATTGCGTTAGGATTTTTAGCTCCCTCTTTCATCCTTATTCTCATTTTCGTATATGGATTTATTGGATGGACAGGATGGGTATCCCTAAGTAATTGGAATAGTCTTGTACAGGATATGTCATTTGCTGGACTAAAAAACTATCTATTTCTATTTCAAGACTTTCGATTCCAAGCAGATTTAAGAAATACGATCTTCTTCACGATATTATTTATTGGATTAGTTATCGTTATGGGATTAGGGTTATCGATATTGATTGATCAGAAAACGAGAGGGGAATCCCTATTCCGTAATATTTTCTTATTCCCAATGGCTTTATCATTCGTTGTAACTGGGGTTGTGTGGCAATGGCTTCTCAATCCATCAACAGGATTCAATTATTTCTTAAAAGTGTTTGGCATTCAGCCAAAATGGTACACCGATACGAACATTTTGGCTGGATTTGAATGGGGAAACATAGAATTTGGTTTGCCAGTAGCCATTATCGCTGTTGTTATTGCGGCGGTATGGCAAATGACGGGCTTCTCCTTAGCGATGTATTTAGCAGGCCTAAGAGGAATTCCAGAAGAACTGAGAGAGGCTGCACGAATGGATGGCGCAACAGAGTTTCAAATCTATAGGAAGGTTATCCTTCCCATGCTAATGCCAATTACAGTAAGTGTTGTCATTATTATGGCTCACATCTCTTTAAAAATCTTCGACCTCATTTACGCGATGTCGGGATCTGGTGCTAACTTTGTGACCGATGTTCCTGGTGTGTACATGTTTGAAACAACGTTCCAGGGTCAGTACTATGCGAATGGGGCAGCGATTGCAATCATCATGCTGTTGCTTGTAGCCGTATTTATTGTGCCATATCTAATAACAAACAGAAGGAGTGATAGCTAATGGCGCTGAACATCTGGAAACCGATTAAATATACAATTTTAGTCATTATGGCCATTCTATTTTTAGCTCCTGTTTATGTTATCCTAGTAACAAGTATTAAGCCATTAGATGAAGTTTCCTTAGAAACAATGTGGGAACTCCCAACGTCGATAGACTTTAGTAGTTACACAGAGGCATTTAGCGAGCTAGCTCCCAATTTTATGAATAGCTTATATCTCGTTATTCCAGCTACGCTCTTATCTGCATTACTTGGTGCAATGAACGGGTATGTATTGTCTAAATGGAAGTTTAAAGGATCAGAACTATTATTTACCGTTATTTTATTTGGGATGTTCATTCCATATCAAAGTATTTTGATTCCACTTATTCAATTTTTACGGAATATTGAACTGTATAATACGATACCAGGACTTATTTTGACCCATGTGGTGTATGGATTGCCGATTACTACGCTTATGTTCCGTAACTTCTATGCCAACATTCCGGATACGATGATTGAAGCGGCAAAAATGGATGGGGCTAACTTCCTTGGTATTTTCCGTCATATAATTATACCGTTATCGATAACCGGCTTTGTTGTGGTAGCGATTTGGCAGTTTACGAATATTTGGAATGAGTTTTTATTCGCGGTAACGATCACTACTTCGGATAGTCAACCAATCATGGTAGCCTTACAAAACCTATCTGGTAGTCAAATCGTCCAGTGGAATGTACAAATGGCGGGGGCACTGCTTGCTGCATTACCAACTCTACTTGTCTATATTTTCTTAGGGAAATTCTTTGTGCGTGGCCTGCTTGCAGGTTCCGTAAAAGGCTAATGGCTAGATTCAAAGGAGGGAAACGATGAGCATTAGATGGGGAATATTAAGTACTGCAAAAATTGGAAAAACACAAGTGATTCCAGCCATACAGCGGTCCGCTAATGGTTCGGTGGAAGCGATTGCTAGTCGTGGCGAAAAAGCAAAACAGGTAGCGGAGGAGCTTCGCATACCAAAAGCTTATACTAGCTATGAAGCATTGTTGCAAGACCCTGATATGGATGCGATTTATATCCCATTACCGAACGGAATGCATAAAGAATGGGTTATCCAAGCGGCAGAGCATGGAAAGCATGTTTTATGTGAAAAACCAGCTGCACTGGATTCAAAAGAACTGGAAGAGATGCTAAAAGCCTGTGACCAACATAATGTAAGGTTTATGGAAGCATTTATGTATCAATTTCATCCACAGCATGAAAAGGTGAAGGAGCTAATAAAGGATGGAGAAATTGGGAAGGTAACGCTTATGAGAGCGAAGTTTTCTTTTCTCCTTCAAGATAAGACGAACATTCGTCTGGATGCGAGGCTTGGTGGGGGAGCACTTTACGATGTGGGCTGTTATGGTATTCATTCCATTACCACTATTTTAGAGGATCAACCTGTGTCTGTTTCTGCATCTGCGACATTTACGGATGGGGTAGACACGACTCTTACGGGAATTCTTTCTTTTTCGGATGGAAAGCTAGCTAACTTCGACTGTAGTTTCGATACGTATCCTAGATGTGGCTATGAAGTAGTCGGTTCAAAAGGGTCCATCGAGGTTTTAAATGCCTATCGACCAGACTTGAATCCAAAGGGAGAAGGTATTATCAAAGTTCATAAGGATACGGGAGAGGTGGAAGAGTACCACGTAGAAGGTGACCAATATCGCTTACAGGTAGAACATTTTGCGGATTCGATTCTTGAACAGAGAGAACCAGTCTATGGCAATGAGCGAGTTCGAAGCCATTTTGCCGTATTAGATGCTTGCTATGAGTCTGCGAGAACTGGGAAAGTGATAAAGCTTTAATTTTAAGAAAGAGATTGAGACAAAAGTATAGAAAGCAATGAAAAAACGAACAATTATCATTAGTGCCCATACCCCACTCCGGAAATATACTACGTTTTCCGCGGGCGGCTGGTGAGCCTCCTCGTGGGGTCTCACCGATGCCTTTCCTCCCGCTGGAGTCTACGTATATTTCCGGAGCTAGTATAGGCTGTTGTTCGGCTTTTCCTTTTAGTTATGTCCCAGCCTCTTTTTTTCACTGAAGAATATCTACCACTTTATCCACAACAAAGTGACTTCCACCAAGGTCTTCGGTATGCTCGACCATCATAGATAAGATGAGCTCTTCTGATTCTGGATACACAACAAACCACCCATTTTCTTGTCCGGATTCCTCTCCTGCCTTTTTCAACTCTGCAGTTCCTGTTTTACCGGCTAACTTTAGATCGCCAACATCAGCAGAATGAGCTGTACCATTTGCAGCTGTTACAACCTTGCGTAAGTCGTCTTTTAAGATAGAGAAAGTTTCAGAAGACATTACGTCTTTTTTCCAAATCGTACTCTTAGCCTCATCTGATTCTAAAACAGGCTTAATCATATCCCCATCATTCAATAATGGTGAATAAGCTGTTGCTAAATGTAAAGCACTCATTTGTAATTGACCTTGCCCAAAGCTCGTATCCGCTAATTGCCCTTCTGAATCGATTTTTCCAGATTTGGAAATGGACGATGCTTCAATCGGATAAGTAAATGGAAATTCTTCCTCAACCCCGAAGGATTGAAGGCCATGTACCAATGTTTTACTTCCCATTTCTATCGCTTGCATGGCAAAGTAAATGTTATCAGAACGAACAAGTGCATCTTCTAAATCTACCGGACCATTAGACTTGGAAACTCGGGTTACCTTGTAATTACCCCATGAATCATCTTTTTGCCAAGTTAAGCCATGGATTGGATACCCCTTATTTGGATCAAGTGTTTCTGCTTCTAGTCCAATTGCTGCAGTAATCGGTTTAATCGCCGAACCGGGTGCAAAGGTTGCTGCAAAACGATTTAATAATGGAGATTGTGGATTGTTTTGTAACGTGTTCCATTCATCCTGACTTATGCCATAGGTTAATTGATTCGGATCAAAAGCAGGACTGCTAACTAGCGCAAGTGTTTCACCAGTTTTCGGGTTTATGGCAGCAGCCGTACCAGCTTTATCCTGATAGGATGTATAAATGTCCTTCTGTAGTTCGGCATCAATGGATAACTGAATCATTTCTCCATGCTTCACTTTTTTCTCTGCAAGTATGATATCTTCTTTTCCTTCTTGTTGGATAATAATTTGGACGCCTTTTTCTCCTTTTAACCGTTTTTCAAAAAGCTGTTCTATTCCGCGTTTTCCTATCATGTCGTTTGAGGAATACTGGGAGCTATCCACTTCATCTAATTCTTCGGCTGTTATCTTCCCTATATAACCAATTAAATGAGCAGCTGCTTTTCCGTACGGGTAGATTCGACCAGTCGTATCTCTTTTAATCACAGGCTCTAAAGCAAATAATTCGTCCAACAATGCCTTATCTGTTCTAGGGATTTTTTTTAACGGTACAAATAGGCTCGGCTCTACCCATTCTGCGTTTATTGCTTGGTCAATGGAATTTACATTCATATTTAATAATTTCGCTAGTTTCTTTTTCGTTTCTTCCGCATCTTCTCCAAATTTTTCAGGAACGACTCCTATTTCATAAATAGCCTCATTAATCGCTAGTCCATTTTGGTTACGGTCCATAATTTCACCACGTAGAGGCTGTTCTGTTTTTAAAGAAATTTCACCACCATTTTTTAGTTCTGGAAATATAAATCCCGGGTCCCAGTCAAGCTTCCAATTTTTTTCTTCTTCTGTTTCTGTTTTCATCCATGTAGCCTCATAGTCAAATGAGATAGGGCCAGCCACAGAATCCATGCTTACGTGAAATGGCAAAGTTACCACATCCTCGTTCTTATGGTTGGAATCTACATTGCCCATCTTTACCTCAAGGTCTTGAATACCGAGATCTTCATAAATTTTTTCATACCGATTGATTACTTCCTCTTCTGAATAAGAAGATTGTGCCTTTTCTGAAAGCATGTCGTACATGTTAGAAAATTTCTGGTCATTCCACATTGATACAAATTGTTCCATCTTTTCTTCCGGTGTTACTTCATCCTTGGAACATCCAAGTATGATGATCATCATGGAGATGATCACTAAAAGAGAATAGAGATTCTTCAAATTTGTTACCTCCTATGTAGATCAAATCATAATATTGTATTAGAAAGTTGATGAAGATATTATTAAACTATTCTATGAAAACAAGTTCTTCAGAAGAGTAGGGGTAGTTTTATGAAAAAATATAGATATTGGATATTTCCATTTAGTGTGATGGCGATTATCTTTTATTCATCCCATCAACCTTATCAGGAGCAGGATATTAAACCGTTTTTAGGAGAGTGGATGGATCTTTCTTTTCTTATTCCTGCCTTAGATCATATCTCTTTTACTTACCACAATTCGGAGGTAAGTATAGCGGCTTTAGGAATCCATGGTTTTATTGAATTTTTTATACGTAAAGGGGCTCATGTATCGATTTACTGTTTGCTGATGATAGCGTTTTATGTGGCATTGTCTAAGAGTGACCGAAGAAGCTATTGGCTCCCATTCTGTCTGACTGTCTTTTATGCGATTACCGATGAATGGCATCAAAGCCTAACGCCAAATCGAACTCCATATGTGGGCGATGTGGGGTTAGATTCAGTTGGGGCTAGTATTGCAGTAATACTCATTATGGCTAGTCGTGTGATCAAAAAGAATAAGCGAATTAAAAGGAGAAAAGGAACGGATAGGTAACGAATGTCATAAGGTAAAGCAAGCGATTAGCTTGAATAAAACTGAGGTGATTCCGTGAGTGAACAGGAGATCTTAAAGCAAATCCTATCAGATTTAAGGGAACAAACCGAAAGCTCTATGATAAATAACACAAAGGAGTTCATTGAACAGTTTATTCATCACAAAAATGAATATGAACAATGGGAATAAAAAAGAGGTTGAGACAAAAGTATAGGAAGCAATGAAAAAACAACAATTATAAATAGTGCCTATACCCCGCTCCGGAAATATACGACGCTTTCCGCGGGCGGCTGGTGAGCCTCCTCGTGCTGACGTACGGTGGGGGCTCACCGATGCCTTTTTTCCCGCTGGAGTCCGGAGCTAGTATAGGCTGTTTTTCGGCTTATCCTTTTCGTTATGTCCCAGCCCCTTTTTATCTTTAACCTATCTAGGTAAGTCTAATTTAAATTTGTAGCGATCTGCACGGTAAGCTGATTTTACATATTCGAAGGGGATACCATTGGACAAGTATGTTATTCGTTTCATGAGAAGCACCGGATCTCCACTATTTACTTGTAGATGCTCAATTTCAAATGGGTTAGCTAGTGCAGATTCTAATTCTTGTTCCGCGTGACCAATTTGAAGTCCTTTTTGTTGCTCCATATATTCATAAAAAGAGCCCGAGTAGTCTTCCTTCGACAATGAGCCAACTACAGATTTAGGCGTATATATTGCCTCTACGGCAACAGGATCACCATTCGCTAATCTGATTCGCTGCATCAGATAGACCTTGTCTCCTTCTGATATTTGCAGTTTCGCTGCAACATTAGAATTGGCCATCATTTCCTCAAAGGTTAACAGCCTGCTAGAGGGAGTCAAACCTCGAGCTTTCATATCCTCACTAAAGCTTGTTAAGCCTTGGAGATTTTGTTCAAACTTCTTCTCGGCAACAAAGGTTCCTTTCCCTTTTTGTCGATATAGTAACCCTTCTGAAGCTAAGTTGTTAATTGCTTGTCGAACTGTCATTCGACTAATCTCATGTAATTCAGCGTATTCACGTTCTGATGGTAACAACTCGCCTGGTTTTAATTGTCCGGATTGGATTAATTGTCTTATTTCTTCCTCAAGTTGGTAATAAATAGGTAGAGGAGAATTTTTATTTAACATGGATAGTTCTCCCTTCAATAAAGCCGTTCTCATTTGTTTTTATAGGACTATTATGAACAAATTTTAACAAATTATTGTCATCTTGTATATGCCTATACTAATGTATAGACAACTATATATTTATATGATACCTTAAGGAGGACAATGGAAGTGAGAGGAGTTTTTTATCTATGCGCAGGGACACGATTTGGATAAAAAATGTTGATATATATAAAGAAGAAGAGATTATCAAAAAAGGTTCTATTGTTTTACAGGATGGAATTATTCATCAAATTTTGAACGGAGATGCTTCTCCTCATGTTCCAATCGATGCGGTTGTGGATGGGGGAGGACGTAGTTTAATACCGGGTTTCATTGATGGTCATATTCATGGAGCAAATGGTGCAGATGTGATGGATGCTAGTGAAGAAGCAATCGACACCATGGCGCGAGCACTTCCAGCGGAAGGAACGACTAGTTTCTTAGCTACGACGATTACACAGTCAAAAGAAAATATTGATCAGGCACTTGAAAATATCGGAAAGTATGAAAATAAGCCAGGAAATGCAGAGGTAATAGGGGTTCATTTAGAGGGACCATTTATTAACAAAGAAAAAGCAGGCGCTCAGCCGGAAGATCATATTTTAGCCCCTGATGTAGAACAATTCGATGAATGGCAACGGATGTCCAACGACAGGATTAAAACGATTACGCTCGCTCCGGAGTGTGACAAGGATTATGCACTCATTAACTATTTACAACAAAAGGGAATTACGATTTCTGCTGGTCATACGAGTGCAGGGTTTGCAGAAATGAAGAAAGCGGTGGAGCATGGGGTTCGCCAAGTTACGCATCTAGCAAACGCGATGACTGGATTGCACCATCGAGACATAGGGGTAGTAGGTGCAGCCTTCTTGTTAGAAGAGTTGCGTGCTGAATTAATTGCGGATGGCGTTCATGTATCTCCAGATATGATTCATATTTTCTATCAAAACATCGGAAAAGAACGTCTAATGCTGATTACCGATGCATTACGAGCAAAGTGTTTACAACCGGGAACGTATGACCTAGGTGGTCAATCGGTAACCGTAACTGATAAACAAGCAACACTAGAAAATGGAACATTGGCAGGAAGTATTTTGAAGCTAATCGACGGTGCCAGGAATATGATGGATTTCACAGGTGCAGCGTTACAAGATGTGATTAAAATGACATCGGAGAATCCAGCAAAGCAAATTCATGTTTTCGATAAAAAAGGAAGTATTGAAATAGGCAAGGATGCCGATCTTGTACTAGTAGATGATAATCTTCATATTTATCAAACCTATTGTCGTGGAATATTAAGCTATAAGGAGGGAAGTTAACATGCAAATAACCGAAGTGAAACATTATGAGGAAATGAGTAAAAAGGCAAGCGAGCTCATCATAAATCGTATCAAACAAATGCCAAAGACAGTACTTGGATTAGCAACGGGTTCTACACCTGAAGGTATGTATAAAGAATTAGTGCAAGCGCATAAAAACGGGGAAATATCCTTTTCGAATACGACAACATACAATTTAGATGAGTACATTGGTTTGCCGTCCGAAGATAAAAATAGCTATCGTTTTTATATGAATGACCGGTTATTTCACCATATTGATATTCCTCTGGAACAAACTAATGTACCAAATGGAATGGCATCTGATTTGACGAAAGAATGTAAAGTGTATGATGAAAGCATTCGTCAAAGTGGTGGCATCGATTTACAGGTTCTCGGTATTGGTGTAAATGGACATATTGGATTTAATGAACCTGGAACTTCATTTGAAACAGGGACGCACGTCGTTCAGTTAGCCCCTTCTACCATTCATGCAAACGCTCGATTTTTTGCTTCAGAGGAAGATGTACCGAAACAAGCGATTACGATGGGAATTCAATCCATTATGAAAAGTAAGGAAATCATTCTATTGATTTCCGGGGCAAAAAAAGCGGATGCTGTGTTCCAACTCCTTCATGGGGAAGTGTCCGAAATTTTTCCAGCTTCTATCTTGCAAAACCATCAGAATGTTCATTTGATTGCAGATGAAGCGGCATTATCCAAAGTGAAAGAAAATGGTATGCGCAGTCTTCGTTAAGTAGACCGCATACCATTGTTTTTTGTCGAGATTTCATTTCCCAGGAAATATCGTGTCTATTAATCCTTACACATCCATTTCAAAATAATCTTGTTTTCCTTTTGTGATGGAAGCTTGATCGCTTGTTAAATCAACCATCCAATCTTGAAAGAGCTTGTCTTTCTGGGTTTCCACAAACACGGATAGCTGGACGTTTTCAAGGTAATCGATCTTGTCCAAATGGAATTCGGAATTCCTGAGTTCGTTTTCTACTTTGCCTAGTAATGTATAATCAATACCAATGATAAATTGTTGCATTAATTGTCGTTTTACAACTCCGGTCGTTTCAATAGCTTGAGAGGTTGTACTAGAATACGCTCTGATTAGTCCACCTGCTCCTAACTTAATTCCACCAAAGTATCGAGTAACGACAACGGCTGTATCCTTTAACCCTCTTTTCTTTAAAACATCTAGAATCGGGACACCGGCTGTTCCAGATGGCTCGCCATCATCATTTGCTTTTTGAATTAAATCGTGCTCCCCAATCATATATGCAGAGCAATTGTGGGTCGCATCTTGATGCTTCTTTTTGATATGTTCAATAAACTTCATTGCTTCTTCTTCGGTTTCGACTCTTTTTACATGTCCAATAAACCGAGATTTTTGAATGATTACTTCATCGCTGCCTTCCGATTTAACGGTATAATAACTGTTTAACATGACCGAACCTCCTAGAGCTTTATTATAAATAGTCTCATGAAAGGCCGCAACGTGTCTGTTTGCTTTGTTCCTTTTCTTGAAGCATTATAGTAAAATGAAAAGCGATTACAAGATATTTTTCTAGGAAAAATGGAGCACCCCCATAAAGCATATAGGCCCATCGAATGATTATTTTGAGAAGATTGGTGGAGAAGATATGGCAAGGTCAGATGAGAGAAAACTAGATTTTATAATTGATGAAATGATAGATGCCGTAAGCAACAGCAAAGATGAAATCTTTTCAATCGGTGAGGATTCGCGCAAAGAATTTGAAAAACTAAGAAATCTATTAAGTGAAACGAAAGCAACAGTGCAGCGGGTTATTAAAGAAGGGGATGATCTTGAACAAAAAGTACGTTTTTCAAGAATTCGACTTTCTAAAGTAAGCCAACATTTTGATCAATATAATGAAAATCAAATTAGAGAAATCTATGACCAAACCCATAAGCTTCAAACTGAACTCACGATGAAGCGGGAAAAAGAACGGAATCTTCGCGAAAAACGAGATGACTTAGAACGACGTTTGATTAATCTTGAACGAACAGTTGCTCGTGCAGAAAGTTTAGTTGGTAGAATATCGGTCGTATTGAATTACTTAAGTGATGACTTTAAACAAGTTGGAGACCTTTTGCAAGAAGCGCATGAAAAGCAAGAGTTTGGGCTGCGAATCATCGAAGCACAGGAAGAAGAGCGTAGACGCCTTTCTAGAGAAATGCATGATGGTCCGGCACAAATGCTTGCAAACATTCTCCTCCGATCTGAGCTTATAGATCGTACATTTAGAGAAAGAAGTCCAGAGGAAGCACTGGAAGAAATAAAAGATATGCGGAAAATGGTTCGTTCTTCCTTGTACGAAGTACGACGAATTATATATGATCTTCGCCCGATGGCTTTAGACGACTTAGGACTTATCCCTACCATGAAGAAATATTTGGCTAATATGTCGGAATACAACAAGATAGACATAGAGTTTACGACACATGGAAAAGAACGAAGATTTAATTCTAAATATGAAGTAGCTTTGTTTCGTCTCGTTCAAGAATCCGTACAGAATGCCATCAAGCATGCAGAAGCTTCCTCCATCCAAGTGAAAGTAGAAATAACGGAGAGTGCCGTACTTGTCGTTATAAAAGATGATGGAAAAGGCTTTGACACGAAGCATAAAAAAGATCACTCCTTTGGTCTAGTTGGAATGAAAGAAAGAGTAGATATGTTAGAAGGTCAATTGAAAATCACTTCCAAGGTCGGAAAGGGAACAACGATATTCATTCAAGTCCCTTTAAATGAATGATGAAACAAGAACAGGTAAACGTAAATTTATTAAAACAATTGTACAAGATAATGGGAAATGCCCAATGAGTGTTAGAATCTAGTAATTAGATGACTACAAAGAATACTCTATCATGTATAATAGATGAAAATATAATCGTAATAAAAAGTGAAAATAGCTTGCAGTACTAAAACCATCAACAAAAGTTTTTATATTGGAGTATAGGAGGAGCAAAGAATGACAACTAATATAGTATTAATTGATGATCACAAGTTGTTTAGAGAAGGGGTTAAGAGAATACTAGAATTTGAACCGACCTTCGAAGTGGTCGCAGAGGGCAACGATGGCTCTTCAGCATTACAGCTAGTCGAACAGTACAAGCCAAACGTCGTGTTAATGGATATTAATATGCCAAATATTAACGGTGTTGAGGCAACGTCTGAACTTATCAAACACCATCCTGAAGTGAGTGTCATCATACTTTCCATTCATGATGATGAAAACTATGTGACACACGCACTAAAGTCTGGGGCACAGGGGTACCTTCTAAAAGAAATGGATTCCAACGCATTGATTGAAGCAATTAAGGTCGTAAGTGAGGGAGGCTCTTATTTACACCCGAAGGTAACCCATAATTTAGTTCAAGAATATCGTCGCTTATCCGAGGTAAGCACAAGCCAGGTCGCCGAGAGAATGGTGGAATATCGAAAACCATTACACTTACTAACGAGACGCGAATGTGAGGTTCTTCAGCTATTAGCGGATGGGAAAAGTAATCGTGGTGTAGCAGAAGCATTATATATTAGTGAAAAAACCGTCAAGAACCATGTGAGCAATATCTTACAAAAAATGAGTGTGAATGATCGTACGCAAGCTGTTGTAACAGCTATTCGAAATGGCTGGGTCGAAGTTGTGTAACTCAAAACGGACTATCAAGAAAATTTGATAGTCCGTTTTGAGTTTTTCCATATTACTAGAAATATTATTTATAATAAAGAAATTTACAAACCTGTACTTTTTTCTTTTCTTTCATGTAAAATAAACTAGGGAATACCTAACCGCTATTATATCATTTCATTATTAGGACAAGCTACGAGGTATTACATAAAAGGGAGACGTATCTGAGGAGGATAGGATTGTAATGAAAATAGCTGTAATGACAGATAGTACTGCATACATCCCTGCTTCCATAAGAGAAGCAAAAGATATTCATATGGTCCCATTGAGCGTCGTGTTTGGAGAGGAAACCTTTCAAGAAGAAATAGATCTCACAACGGAAGCGTTTTATAAAAAGGTGAAACAATCCGAGCAGCTTCCTAAAACGACTCAACCAGCTATTGGCCTGATCGTAGAGAAATTGGAGCAATTAGCACAGGACTTTGATGCTGTTATTTCGATTCACTTATCTAGTGGAATCAGTGGGACATATCAAACTGTCACATCTGCAGGAGATATGGTGGAAGGCATTAACGTATATCCTTATGATTCTGAAATTAGTGCAATGGCCCAAGGCTTTTACGTATTAGAAGCAAGCCGCCTAGCGCAAGCTGGCAATCATACACCAGAACAAATCATCGCACGATTAGATGAAATGAAGCAATCCATGCGCGCCTATTTCTTAGTAGATGATTTAAGTAACCTTCACCGTGGTGGTCGATTGAATGGAGCGCAAGCATTAATAGGCAGTGTATTGCAAGTGAAGCCACTTCTTCATTTTGTAGATAAGCAAATTGTTCCGTTTGAAAAAATTCGGACAAAGAAAAAAGCACTAAAACGTATGTATGATTTGTTTGAAGAAGATGCAAAAACAGGCAAGCCTATAAAGGCTTGTGTTATTCATGCGAATAGTCCAGAAGAAGCAGAGGAAATGAAAGTAGAGCTTGAACAAACCTATGATCATATCGATGTTTCCATTAGTTATTTTGGTCCCGTAATTGGTACTCACCTTGGAGAAGGTGCACTTGGACTTGCATGGTATTTGGAATAGGTGTCGAATGATCGACACCTGTTTTATCTTTAAAGGAGGGAAGATGTGAACCCTTTTCGTACTATTACTTCCGTTTTTCGTCCAGCTGCTTTAGACTGGATCCCCACTTCGAAACCTGCAGTGTCAGACACCCCTCATGCTACTTTATCGACTGAATATGCTGGAAGACTTCTACTGCGACGAGAGGTTCCTATAGATGAATCAACTTTTCAAAAACTCCTCTCTATGCAATATTTTACTGAAATAGACCCCTTTGAGCGTTTACCTTTCGGATATAGATGTAGAAGGTGCGGCAATCAAGCATCTCATCTATTTGCTCAAATGTCTTGTGCGGTTTGTCAGGGAAAGCATCCTTACTGTCGAAGCTGTATTGAGATGGGTCGAGTTTCTACATGTGAAGCACTGTATATATGGACCGGTCCAGCCCCTAACTGGCCTCCTGTTCTGGAGGCGTGTAAGTGGAAAGGACAACTGACAAAAGCGCAGCAGCATGCTTCTAAACAACTTGTAAAAGCGGTGAGAGAGAAGAAAGAACTGCTCATCTGGGCCGTTTGCGGATCGGGAAAGACCGAAATGGTGTTTGAGGGAATAGGACATGCTTTAGAGCAGGGTCTTCGTGTTTGTTTGGCAACCCCTAGAGTGGACGTCGTTCGAGAGCTTCTCCCGCGTTTTCGAGCCGCATTTCCAACGATTCCAATCTCTGCCCTTTATGGAGGAAGTACCGATCAAACCTCAGCCTCTCCCTTTGTCTTAGCTACGACGCACCAGCTTCTTCGCTATGCAAGAGCTTTTGACGTCCTCGTTATCGATGAAATTGATTCATTCCCTTTTCATAAAAGTAAAACACTACCATATGCTGCGAAGCGAGCGGCCAAACAGTCCTCCACAACCATTTACTTAACAGCCACACCAAGAAAAAGCTTGAAGAGAAAACTGGAACGAAACGTGTTGGATGTCGTATTTGTTCCCAATCGATTTCACGGACATCCATTACCCGTCCCGTCTATGGTGATGTGTTGGGATTTACGTAAAACCCTCGAAAAGTTACCAAAAGCATTCCGCCGATGGATTCGAACAAGGGAGAATAGGGACCGTCAGCTACTTATATTCGTCTCTACGATTCGACTAGCGGAGGATGTGAAAGCTAAGTTGGAGGAGGTAGGACGTTCAAAACAGAACGTGGCAGCAGTTTACTCGACAGATCCTGAACGAGAAAGCAAGGTGCAGAAATTTAGAAATAGAGAGCTCACCGTATTAGTTACGACAACTATTTTGGAAAGAGGAGTGACGTTTCCATCTGTAGACGTCGCTGTATTGGACGCTGGTCATGACGTGTTCGATGAAGAAGCACTCGTCCAGATAGCAGGTCGAGCAGGAAGAAGCTCGAAGGATCCAGATGGAGAAGTTATCTTTTTCCATAATGGAAGAACAGAAGCAATGGTAAAAGCAATATCGTCCATCCGGAAGATGAATAAAAGAGGTGGGTTTTCATGAGCTATTGTTTGATTTGTGGAACAGAAACCATTCGTGAAGTGGATTGGACTTCTATGTTTACATTTGAATCCCCGTCTCCGTTGTGTGAAACATGTAAAGAATCCTTTCATATTCTCCATGGAAATAGGTGCACCATATGCTCCAGAGAATGGAAGGAGTCTTTATGTCCGGATTGTAAACGTTGGGAAAGGCACCCACAATGGAAAGGCGTACTAAAACAAAATGTATCCCTGTTTGCTTATAATCAACCTTTACAGAAAGCAATTGCAAGATGGAAGTACAGAGGAGATTATGTCCTGATCGAAGCCTTTGAAAAGGAATGGAAGAAACTATTTAATCAAACGTTTGTTCAATACAATTTAACCCTAGTGCCAATCCCGTTAAGTGAAGAACGATTGCTAGAAAGGAAATTCAATCAAGCAGAAGCATTAATCAATCTTCTTGCTCAACCATCCAAGAAGTTGCTAAAAAGAATGAACACCGAAAAGCAATCCAAAAAAACACGTGAACAAAGAATGAACATAAAAAATCCATTTCAATTAGTAAAGCCTATTCAACATTCGGTCTTGCTTGTCGATGATATATATACAACAGGAAGTACAATTAGACATGCAGCAAAGCTTTTGAAGGATGCTGGCTGTCCAAGTGTGCATGCGATGACGTTGGCACGATGACGGATAGCCATATTTGCCAATCTAACATGCAGTCCAGATATGCTATAATTAGATACAAAAGAAAACCGTAACGGAACGAGGAGGGTTTTAGGGTGGCCGAATTATCAAATTGCCCTAGATGTGACAAACTGTTTGTAAAAGGATATCGCGATATTTGTCAAGATTGTTATAAGCAAGAAGAAATGGATTTTCAGACTGTTTATGCATTCATGAAGCAGCGAAAAAATCGTGAGGCTACTGTTTTAGATATCGTAGAAGCAACAGGAGTCGAGGAAACACTTATTTTGAAGTTCGTCAAAGAACAACGTCTTCGCACATCACAGTTTCCCCGACTTGCATATAAATGCGAGAGATGTGAGCGCGAGATTACGGAGGGAAACCTTTGTGTAAAATGTACAAAAGAGTTATTGGGTGACATAGACTTTCAGGAAAGAGTCGATGCTCATAAATCGCATAGTGACAAAGCAACATATTTCACGAAAAAATAAAAAATACTAAACATTTATTGGAACTAGTCGATATAAATAATAATGAGCGTACGTGAATCGTTTTTGACTAGGAAAGAGGTGTAAGTTATGAAAATACAAGGGCCGAATCATTCCAATTTCAATCCCTATACAAAACAAATTCAACGACAGCAAGAAATAAGAAAAGAAATTGCAAAAGAGGATAAGGTGCAAATTTCCAACCAAGCAAAACAACTTCAAGAGAATACGAAACCAGATCCAGCACGCTTAGAAAAAATAGAACAACTAAAACAAGCGGTGGAGGCTGGCTCGTATCAAGTAGATGCGAAAGAGACTGCTAAGAAAATGCTAAACTTTTGGAGCAATAAAGCCTAATAGGAGGACATCCCATGACTGTCCAAGCGATTATTGAATCCTTATCAAAATTAAAACAATTACATGAAAGCTTACTTGCTGTTTCTGTAGAGAAGACCGAAGCGGTCAAAGAAGGAAAAACAGAAGTATTACAAAGCTTACTTATAAAAGAAAGAAAGCACGTTCAGGCCGTTGAACAGCTTGAGACGAAGCGAGTGAGTCTAACCGAAGCTTGGGCAAACGAACAAGGCTTCCCACCAGAAGACGTGACGGTTTCATTTGTTCTAGACCATCTGGAAGATGGCGAAGAAAAAGAACAATTGGAGCAAGTCACGTTCGTACTGGCCAGCGTTTTAGTAAAGCTCAAGCAGCAGGAGCAACTAAATCGTGAATTAATCCAGCAATCTTTGCAATTCATCAACTTGTCATTAGATATGGTTAATCCAACTGTTAAAAATATAAATTATGGAAACGCGGCAAACAAACAACCGGAACAAACAGCTCGACGCTCTGCGTTTGACTCGAAGGCATAGAAGGGAGAACAAGAATGACTTCTACATTTCACGGATTAGAGGTAGCAAAACGTGCATTATTCGCACAACAAGCAGCTTTATATACAACAAGTCATAACATTGCAAATGCGAATACAGAAGGATATACAAGACAACGTGTCAATTTTAATCAAGTATCGACCTTGTCCCCTTCTCGCTCAAACAGTCTATTCGACGCCCAAATCGGTAGCGGGGTGGAAGCTGGTTCGATTGAACGAATTCGCGATAAGTTTTTAGATCTTCAGTATCGAAGAGAATCTAGTAAGCTAGGGTATTATGAATCTTTATCTAGTTCTTATCTGCAAATGGAAGAAATTATGAATGAACCTTCCGATACTGGTTTGGCGAAAACAATGGACCAGTTTTGGCAATCTTTGCAAGACTTGTCTGTTAATCCAGAGGATTCTGGTGCGCGTTCCGTTGTAGTAGAACGTGGTATTGCTGTTGCGGATACATTTAAGTATTTGTCCAATTCCTTACAATCGGTAAAGAGTAATCTAGAGGAAGAAATCAATGTAACAACAAAAGAAGTAAACTCTATTCTTACTCAGATAAGCGCTGTAAACAAACAAATAAGTGAGATTGAACCTCACGGATATTTACCTAATGATTTATATGATGAACGTGATCGATTGATTGATAAATTATCCGGTATTGTGAACGTTAGTGTAAGTTATCAAGATAGTGGCGGACAACCGAACCCAATAGCTACTGGATTAGCGAAAATTCAATTAGCAAATAGCTCAGGTGAAGCTGTATCCCCGCCTGTTACATTAGTGGATTATCCAATAGGTTCTGGTGAACCAGAAGATTTTGTGAATGAAATAGAAGTTGAGATTGTTGGTTCAACAGTCAATGCTATCAAGGTCGATGGTCAAGATTATACTGGCGCAGACTTTCCGTCAAGTGGAAAAATAAAAGCTTTAGTTGAAGCTTATGGGTATCAAGATGGAGCCGATGTTAAAGGAATTTATCCAGCTATGTTAAATGATTTAGATGAGATGGCTTATGAATTCGCGAATGCTTTTAACACAGCTCATCAACAAGGTTTTGATCTTGAAGGTAATAGTGGTGGTGCCTTTTTGTGTAGTAAGTGGTACACAACAAGGTGCGGCAGCGAGTTTAAGTGTTAGCCAAGCGATTCAGGATGATGAAGATTTAGTCGCAGCAAGTGCATACAGGGATATCAATGGTGATGGAGTGTTTGATGGCGCTGGAGATGGAAATAATGCATTAAATCTAGCTAAAATGATTACGGAGCCACTTGCAAACCTTGGTGATAATACATCTGTAAAAGGCTTCTACGCTTCGATTATCGGTAAACTGGGTGTAGACTCGCAGGAAGCATTAAGAATGCAAAACAACGCGGGTGTGCTTCAACAGCAGGTTCAAGAAAGAAAACAGTCTGTCAGTGCTGTCTCATTAGATGAAGAGATGACAAATATGATTACATTCCAGCATGCTTATAATGCTGCTGCTAGAAGTATGACTACAGTGGATGAAATGCTAGATAGAGTCATTAATAACATGGGATTAGTAGGAAGGTAGGTGTCTGATTGATGCGCGTAACACAAGGGATGTTAACGAACAATATGCTTCGTAACCTAAGTAAAAGTTATAGTAATCTAGGAACATATATGGATCAATTGTCGACTGGAAAAAAAGTAAACCGGCCTTCTGATGATCCAGTGGTTGTCATGAAAGGGATGGGTTACCGTTCTCAAGTGATTGAGGTGGAACAGTATGAAAGAAACCTTAGTGAGGTCCACAATTGGATGGATAACACGGATTCATCACTAGATAAGGCTACTAAAGCACTCCAAAGATTACGAGAATTAGCGGTACAAGCTAGTAATGGAACTTATGAAGAGAATCAACGTGAAAGCATAAAAGCAGAGGTTGATCAGCTTAAAGAACATTTACTAGATATAGCTAACACGAAAGTGAATAATAAGTATATTTTTAATGGAACTGCAACTACGGGCGGTCAAAATGGAAAAGAGCCAGTCTATATTGATGAAACTACTGGAGAATTAATTGTTTCCACTAATGATCAAGATGTACTGATTGAAGTATCATCAGGAGTTAAGATTCCAGTAAATGTCGATGCAACACAGGTTTTTGGTAAGGATATGTTTGATAAGCTTGAAGCATTTTCTACTGCTTTAGATTTAGATGATCAAGATGCGATTCAACAGTCTATTTCTGATATGGATAGCTTAGCTACTAATGTAGTTAATGTCAGAGCAGATTTAGGTGCAAGAATGAATCGAGTTGACTTAATCGAGGACCGACTTTCCAGTCAAGTAATTACGGCTGAACGAATGATGTCAGATAACGAGGACATCGACGCAGAAGAAGTAATCATGAATTTAACCACACAAGAAAGTATCCACAGAGCAGCATTAAGTGCAGGATCAAGAGTTATTCAACCTACTCTTATGGACTTCTTAAGGTAAAAGCTATCTGATTTTCAGATAGCTTTTTCCATAGTTATACATATTGGAGGTGTGGAGATGAGGCTCCCACAAGTAAGATTAGAATCACAAATGGCTAAGATACAAATCCAATCAACACCTGCGGTTCAGACTATACAACAACCAAAAGCGTTACAGTCTATTGAACAACCACATGCCACTGTGACTATGTCTACAACACCAGGTAAGCTTACCATTGATCAAACCAAAGCTTGGGAAGACATGAACTTATATGGACCATTAAGAGCTGCTGAAAAAGAAGGAATGAGAGGTAAGCAAGCTGTATTAGAAGGAATTAGTCGAAGAGCACAACAAGGGCAGGAACTTATGAAAATTGAAAATAAAGGTAATCCTATAGTGAATCAGGCTATAGTAAATGGACATAAGCCGATGAAACAATTCAATATCGGATGGATTCCATCTTTATTTTCTGTAAAGACGCACTACACTCCATCTGAATTGGATGTAAACGTAAAAGCAAAAAGCCCTATTATTAATCACGAGCCACAAAGTCCGATTGTAGAATTCCATTCAGGTTCAGTCGAGACGAGCTTACAACAAGAAGCGAGCTTAGATGTTGATTTTGTAAATGTTAATTGGAAATAGATACTATCTGATACAAAAGTAGGTGGAAATATCATGAACATTGAAACATATTATTTCGGAGAACTAGACGTAAAAGATGAACGTGTATTATCGTTTGAAGCTGGATTACCTGGATTTCTGGATGAAAGGCAATTTGTCTTATTAGACTTGCCAGATAATCCAACTTTCCATGTGCTACAGTCCGTTCAAACGCCTGAAGTGGCATTCATTGTAACTAATCCCCATTTATTCTATAAAGATTATGAATTTGTTATAGAAGATAAAGTGGTAGATATACTACAAATTGAGAATGAAGAACAAGTTTCTATCTTATCTATAGTGACACTAAGAGAACCATTCAGTCAATCGACTATCAATCTTCAAGCGCCCATTGTAATTAATACTAAACAACAAGTGGCAAAACAAGTTATTTTAAATAACGAAGGGTTTACAACTAAACACCCACTTTTGACAGAAAGTAGGGTTTAACAGTGCTAGTATTGACAAGAAAAATTGGTGACTCTATTCAGATTGGTGAACATATAGAAGTAAAGGTACTTAGTATAGATGGTGAACAAGTTAAGCTAGGCATTGAAGCACCTAAAGATGTGGATGTTTTTAGACACGAAATATATGAGCAAATACTTGAAGAAAACAAACAAGCAAGCCAAATGAAAAAAAATGCACTAGATTTATTAAAAAATATAAAAAAAGACTAAACAACTGTAAAACCGTGTCGATATAATTATTGTAGTTAATAATCAAGTCAAGAAGGCGGCCGACTTTAACACTTGATTTAATAACATACCCGCCACAAGGATGTGGCCAAAACTTACCTAATTTCAAGGAGGAAATTACAAAATGAGAATTAATCACAATATCGCAGCTTTAAACACGTACCGTCAATTATCATCAAACACAGCTAATACTCAAAGTTCATTAGAAAAACTATCTTCCGGTCTTCGCATCAACCGTGCTGGAGATGATGCGGCTGGTCTTGCAATTTCTGAAAAAATGCGTGGTCAAATCCGTGGTCTAGAGCAAGCGGAAAGAAACGCACAAGACGGAATTTCTCTTATTCAAACTGCAGAAGGTGCTTTGAACGAAACTCACAGCATTCTTCAAAGAATGAGAGAGCTTACTGTACAAGCTGGTAACTTAGGTACAAACAGCAAAACAGAAGATTTAAAAGCTATCAATGACGAAATAGATCAACTAGCTAAAGAGCTTAATGGAATCAGCGACAGAACAGAATTCAACGGTAAAAAACTTTTGAATGGTGACTTTGCTTCTTCTAGTTTAACTTTCCAAATTGGTGCTAACGAAGGGCAACAACTTTCTATTAACATTGATGACATGAGTGCAAGTGCTCTTGGAGTTGAAGCAGCTGACTTAGGAATCAGTGCTCTTGCAGACGGTGGAGATACAGATGCTGCATTAACTGCTCTTGATACTGCAATCAATACAGTATCTTCTCAACGTTCTGAACTTGGGGCTACTCAAAACAGACTTCAACACACAATTAACAACTTAAGCAATGCCAACGAAAACTTGACTGCTGCTGAATCCCGTATCCGTGACGTTGATATGGCGAAAGAAATGATGGCATTCACTAAAAATAACATCCTTACTCAAGCAGCTCAATCTATGCTTGCTCAAGCTAACCAACAACCACAAGGTGTATTACAATTATTAAGATAATAAATATTGAAAAGGGCCTTAGATTTTCTAAGGTCTTTTTTTTTTTGCATTTTTAACGGTGCTAGTAAGTTTACAAAATCTTCTACAGCTAATTTCTACGATTTGACTCTAAAAGTTAAAAAAAATGTCGATATAATGGAGGTAGACATGACTTTATATAAGCGAATGATAAAATTTTGAATATAGGATGTGTTTAAATGAGCAATTTTACCGTTTCTTTATGTATGATAGTGAAAAATGAAGAAAAGTATCTAAAGAGATGTTTAGACAGTGTGAAGGACAAAGTACAAGAATTGGTGATAGTGGATACTGGTTCAACAGATAAAACGGTGGAAATAGCGGAAAGTTATCATGCGAAGGTATATAACTATGAGTGGAATAATGATTTCGCGGAAGCCAGAAATTATGCAATTACTCAGGCGACTTCTGATTTTATATTAATATTGGACGCGGATGAATACATTGCTGGAGATATTAACTTTACAGAGGCATTGCAAGATCGGTACGACTATTATATTACCGGAATTAAAAACTTCTCGAATAACGGAACTGTTTATAGCCACGATGCCATTCGTGTTTTTAAAAATGGTATCAACCTAAGCTACTACGGAAGAGTACACGAACATCTTGATATTGAAGGATTGAATTTGTCACACGGAAAATTAGGGAAACTTATTAACCACGATGGTTATCAAAAGCAAGTAATGGTAGAGAAAAACAAGTATGAAAGAAATATGAAGTTATTGAAACTTGAATCAAAAGAGAATCCTACAGGATATAACCTGTACAACTTAGCAAGAGCATATAAACAAAATGAAGATTACACAAAAGCTGTTGAAACTTTTAAGAAAGCTTATTCGTTGAGCAAAAAGAATGCTATATTAAATGATTTGCTTTATCAGTTAGTAGATTGTTTAAGATTACAAGGTAGATTTGAAGAGGGAATGCAAGTTTGTGAAGAAGCTATTGAGGTTTTTCCTGATTATACAGATTTACATTATGTGAAAGGCTTATTATTTATGGAAGCTGGCTATCTAGAAGAGGCAAAACAAGCTTTTCAGAAATGTTTACTTTTAGGGGAAGTAGAAAATGGGACTACAAGGGAAGGAACGGGTTCTTACCTTTCCAACTATCAGTTAGCATTAATACAGGAGGAAATAGGAGAACGTCCAGACGCCATTGAACAAGCGTTTCTTTCCTTGAAGGGCAATAAAAAAATAGCTTTACCATTTTATCTTGATATTTTGCTTAAGAGTAATGTGCCAAATAATGATGTAGTCGAAAGTTTAAATAATCTATTCCGAATGGATAATAAAGAAGATCTTTTAACTGTTGTTTCTTCTGCATATTTCATAAAGCATCCAGTTCTTACTCAATACATTCTACCTGATTTGGAAAGTTTTGAACCAAATATCCAAGCAGTTGCCTATATGCTTTCAAAGAATTATGAAAAAGCGTTAGAAACCTGGGTGAAGGTAGATAGTATCAGTGAAGTCGATATTCCCGAGGTATTGACCCTTCTTTTAGCCACAAATAATAAAGTATGTTTAAAAGATCTGAGAAGATCGATAAATGTTTCAGACAAGGAATGGAAAATGCTCAATTTTGTATTAGAAGGCAATACTCCAAATAATTATCAAATTAGCATTGATTTACAAGATCATTTACTTAAGGTTGCAAAAAACTTAATTATTTTACAAGAATATGACAAGTTTCAAGAATTCAGTAAGATATTTTTAGTTCAACCCATTCATTATCAACTACAATTATGCGAAATTTTATCAAATTTTCGCTTCGATGAAGTAGTAATTAATTTGCTGTTAGATATTATAGATAAGCAACCAAATAGTGAAAAAGCGTTGACTTTATTAGGTGAGGTTTGCTTTAGAAATGGTCATTATGGGGAGGCTGTAATTTGCTATGAAAGATTGAATGAGATAAATAAAAAATATGAATATATGTATAGATTATATAAAATATATGAAAAGAAAAACGACTTTGATCATTTATTTAAAATTAATGACGAAATAAAAAGAAACTACCCATATTCATTGCTTAGTTTAGGTAACTAATGAAGTGTGATTAGTTTTCTTGTAGACCTTAATGAAGGATAGTGTTGAAAATGAACATTCTTTTATTGTCTCTTGGGAAACATCCTTCCCCAGGTGGAGTAGATACTTATATTCGAATGGTCACCAAGGCTATGGAAGCTAAGGGACATACAGTCGAATTATTATGCTATAACCAATTAGGTACGTTACCTGAAGCTTCAATATATAAAATTAACCAGTTTCATAATTTAATGAAAGAAAAATATCAAAGCAAATTACCGCCTTTTTACATTGTTTTAGAGGTTCAAAAGTTTGCATTCAACGAAATAATAGCTAATTATGATTTTTCGAAGATTGATGTCGTTCATTCACAAAGTGGTATTCTAAGTAAAGTAATGAAGGAAGTATATCCGAGTATACCAGTTGTGGGAACGATTCATAGCTCTCTTTACACAGATTCTATTGTTGGAAACTGGGTGAACAAACTGGATGCCGCAACACTTTTTGCGAAATTTGATAACTATGCTATTGAGTCACCAGATGAAGTTATAACCATCTCAACAGAGGTAGATAAAAATCTACCTCTTATTCCTACCAAAAAGCGAAATATTGTATTTAACGCAATCGATACGGATGAATTTTTACCTCAAGAAGAAAAAAGCAGTGAAAAGGTACGAATTGCAACATCTGGCTTTTTAACAAGAACTAAAGGATATGATATTTTATTTGAAGCAGTTACTTCTATATCAAAAAAATATCAGGAAAGTATTGAAATTTCCTTATTTGGGGATGGTCCCGAAAAGGGAAAGTTAATATCATACGCCAATAATCACCAATTACCTGTAACTTTTCATGGGTACATTGATAGACATCAATTAGTAAGATTACTTCCAACCTATGATTTATTCATTCAGCCTTCAAGAGCGGAATCATTTTGTTTGGCGGTTACTGAAGCTATGGCAAGTGGGTGTGTTCCGATATGTAGCAAAGTAGAAGGCGGTATGTTAGACCAAGTGAAACATATGGATAACGGACTTTTATTTGAAAATGAAAATGTAAAAGATTTATCAGAAAAATTGGAATTACTTATTCAAAATAGTAACTTAAGAAAGAAACTATCTATTGGTGCAGTTAATACTGCAAGAAGCAAATTCTCTTTAAAGGTATTTGCCGACAGCTTAGAAATGGTTTATCAAAAAGCTATTAATAAATTATAATAAGGATGAGTAAGTGATGATAAGTGTAATAATGCCAGTTTACAATGCTAGCCCATATTTAAAAGAATCTATAGATAGTATTCTAAATCAAACCGAGCCAAATTTTGAGTTAATTATCGTCAATGATGGATCAACAGACAATAGTGAGGAAATTATACTTGGTTATAAAGATAGTAGAATTGCCTATTATAAGCAGAAAAATAGTGGTGGGGCAGCTGCTCGTAACCTGGCTTTCGAAAAAGCTAAGGGAGATTTTATTGTTTTTCAGGATGCTGATGATGTTTCTCTGTTGAATAGGTTTGAATTGTTAAAAAGACAATTTATATCAGATGAAATAGGCTTTGTCCATTCGGACATGTTGTTAATCGATGATAAAGGAAAAACTTTAGGATACTGGCAAGCACGTCAAGTTGATCCAAAGACGACATTGAGGCATTTTTTAAAAAAAGGGACAGCTTTTAATAACGCAAGTATTATGCTTAGAAAAGATTTAATAAAATCATATTACGATGTAAACCTTAAAATAGGAGAAGATACTGACTTTATCACTAGCTTTGCGTTTAAATGGCACTCAATTCATGTAGATAGGCCACTGCTGCTTTATAGAAGACATACTAATAATGTGTCAACTGAATCCAATTATGACACGTTATATTCACATGTCCAAAAGATGGTAAAACAGACACCTTTAGAGGAATTGATTCCTGAAATAAATTGGGAAAGTGGATATGATATAGATAATGAACTGCGAGCAAAGTGTATTTTAGCATTATTGCTATTACGTAGAGGGATGATTCACGATGCTCAAAGATATTTAAAAGAGGTAGTATCAAAAAATAGTGATTCAATAGAAATAGATACCAAAAAATTCATTTTAGCATTTAGTCATTTAATGAAAAATAATTTAGAAGCGTCTGTCCAAAGCCTTGAAGCAATCTCTATTAAAGATCATATTGTCTATAATTATTTAGGAGAAATATTCGCTTATAAAGGGAGAAATGAGGAAGCGGATAATTATTTTATGAAATCTTTGTTTCTGAGCCCCATGTATGTAGAGCCATTAGATAATTTGAAATCTTTAGGAGCATCTTCCCATTACAGTTTCACTGACAACGTTTGGAGTAAATATAAAACATAAAAGCGTTAGCCATTGTTTTCATAGTTATGACAGAAGGAGTGTTTTAAGAGTGCATGGAATTTATATTGGAAATAATAGGGTGTTAATCCAGACAAGAGTATTAGGGATAAGAATGTTGGCATATGCCGATGATTTAAGTCTGACACCTGATTTAGTATTTAATGGTGCATTCGAGATACCATTGACGCAATACTTAGCTTCAAACGTAAATCAAGGTGATACTGTTATTGACATAGGAGCTAACATAGGATATTTTACACTTTTGTTCGGAAAATTAACTGGAACAAATGGCAAGATTGTTGCTTATGAAGCAAACAAAAGAAATTTTAGCTTGTTACAAGAGAATACTGCATACCATGTCCTCGGAGATAGAGTTAAGCTATACAATAAAGCTGTGTACTCAGAGGAAACGGAACTTACTTTTTATTCTAGTAATAAATGGACAGGAAACGGCTCTTTAGTTCGACATGATGAAACATATTTTGGAAAATTTATAACGGATGAGGTTACTGAGGAAAAAGTCGAAGCAGTTCCAGTAGATATTCATTTAGGTGACTACCCATTTGTGCATTTTATAAAAATGGACATCGAAGGAGGGGAATATCATGGTTTTTTAGGAATGAAGAGTCTATTAGAGAATAAAAAGGTTGGAGAGATAATTTTCGAATTAAATTATCTGCGAATGAAGGAAACATGGAGCAAAACAAAACTCTTACTTGAAGATTATCAGAGCCAATTTGGACTGGGATTTTATTTGATCAACGAAAAGGGAGAATTAGTTCCAACGGATCTGACTTTTTTATTTAGGCAAGAATTTGTTGAATCGGTAGTGATTAAGTGCCAATAGGCCAAAAAAAGAGCACAAAGTGCTCTTTTTTTTGGCTTACTAATGATCTTGTGGTAAATGTTTGGAGATTAGTTGTTCAACATTAATAAAAAATTCCATGTAATCTGTACAATCTCCCATAATGTTTATGACTTGTTTAATAACTGCTTCATTTTCAGCAGCAGCATTATTTGCATTTTTTAGAAAAAAAGACACTAATAATAATAGATAATATAGGTCGGAGTTATTGTTATATACCTGAATGGACTTTTTAAGTAATGAAAAGGCTTCTTTATCTCGCTGGAGTTCTATCAAACAAAGCGCAATCCACTTTATATAAACAGCCTTTTTTTGGGAATCCGTTTCCAAGAGAAGGTTATTGTTCAACATGTGTAAGCAGGCATCATATTTCCCATCATGAAAAATTTTATAGGCTTCAGGTAAATGTTCTATGTCTTTAGAAATCTTTGTTTTACAATACACTTTTTTGTTCTCCTGTGAATCTACATTTTGAGTTTTTCTAGTCGCAACGGTTGTCCAAATCGCCATCGGGTGGTCGTCTATTAATTCGTATGAAAACGGAATCTGAACAAAATTCTCTTTACAAGTAAGTAGAGTTTTCATGAACTTTTCGTAATCATCACTTGTATTAAAATCTTCTTTTGAAATGGTAATGTTCCAATCGTCTTCAGTTGACGATTGGACAGGATAATATCTGGACACTTCGGTATAATATGACGCAAGTTTTTTCGTGATGATATCCCATGAAAATTGACTAGCAGTCTTTAAACCATTTGTAATTAATGCTTCTTGTAATGATGTATTATCTAATATTCGTAGCATCGCTGAAGACATGGCTTCAGAATTTTTAATCTCTGTAAGTAATACATTCTTTTCATCTAAAGCATATTCAAGAACCCCTGGATTACTTGTACTGATAACGGGACAGCCACAAGACATCGCTTCTAATACTGGAAGAGAAAAAGATTCATAGTGAGATCCTGAAACAAACATGAGTGCCCCTTTGTATAGGCTAGCGATTAACTCTTGAGGCGGATTTACCATATACTTACTAATCAAGCTTTTGTCCATATTTTTAAATTCAGGTTCATTTGGTGAAATCCATATTAAATCTAAATGTTCTTTCTTTTTCTTCACTAGTTTATAGGCATCTAAAATATCTCTTATACCTTTGAATTCAGCTTTGTCACTACCCATCATTAATATATAATCATTTTTCCACTTAAATGAATCGACCTGACTATGGAAAACTTTTTCATCTATTGCATTATGAATAACCTTTGAATCCCTATTGTAATATTTTTTAATTAAAATCGCTGTTTGATTAGATACGGTAAATATAAATTTTGGTAATTGATATTGCTGCTTTACAATCTCCCGTGTTTCTTCATTTAGATTTTCATAATCAAATAAGTGATTGTCTCCTTGTTCAAAATAAATCACTGGTGCGATCCCAGTTTTTATACACATATCGATTTGATCCCAGTAGGTTGCGACAATTACATCACAATTTGGTATAGCTTCTGCGACATCCATAGAAAAAGGGACTTTTATATAATTTCCTTCAAAAGAATACCAATCTGGCCGTGGGAAATGTGATAATATAGTTACTTTGAAACCGCTAGAAGTAAGTCTATTCGCATGTTCGAGTACTATCTTGACTCCACCCCAGACTCCTACTTGGTTCATTATATAGACAACATGAAGTGAATCTTTTTGTTTTGGATTTAATCCTAGAGATTGCTTCAATGGTGTCCTAAGTTCTTGTAATCTTTTTATATATTCTCGTTTTCTTAACTGCTGAATCAAGACATAGTCCTCCCAAAATACTGTAGTATGTATTTAATATCATGCTTTCCTTCATATTATCATTTTCTGTACTCTAATTATACCAAGGAAACAGTTGGCTATACCTAAGAAAAAAAATTCACAAGAACACTTAAGTTAATGATTCAATATGCCGATAACAATAATAAAGAAAAATAATAGGGGTTGAAACGCATGGAGATAAGTAATGGCATGTATAGTTCTCAACTCTTGCAAAGGTCATCAAACAGCGAACAAAACGTTTCAACTAGAAATGAAACCGTTGCAGAGGTTCAGAAGGATTTCTCAGTAAACGAAGATACAGGATTAGAAAAAGTAGATAAACAGCAAGTAAAGGACATAACAGAGAAGTTTAACAATTTTTTAGATCCTAATAAAACGGCTCTAAAGTTCCAATTCCATGACAAATTAGATGAATACTACGTTACAATTATAAACCCCGAAACGAAAGAGGTTCTTAAAGAGATTCCTCCAAAAAAGCTTTTGGATGTATATGCAGCTATGGCAGAATTCATGGGGTTTATCGTGGATGAGAAAATTTAGTGGAGGTGTATAGGAATGTCAAGTAATTTACGAATAGGTGGGCTTGCATCAGGGATGGATATTGATTCACTAGTAAACGATCTTATGAAAGCTGAACGTCTTCCTTTGCAAAAAATGGAGCAAGATCGAACATGGTTGACCTGGCAAAGAGATGCTTATAGAGATGTTAGTTCCTTGTTTTTAGAGTTAGATCAGCTAACCTTTGATATGAAGCTTTCTAGTGCATATAATACAAAAAATGTTAGTTCATCTAATGAAACATACTTATCTGCAACCGCATCAGCTACTGCAGCAAACGGAGTCCATACAATATCTAATGTAAATGTTGCAACAGCTGCATACAACATTAGTTATTTAGATGATCCTACGAAAGGAATATCTGGGACAACTAAGATTGATCCAACAAAAAGTATTTGGTCGCAAAAAAATAACTTTGGTGATGCTTCTATGGCTGATGTGGCTGCTGGTGGTATCTGGAAAAAGAAAACTTTTACAAATTCGGACATTGCTGTTACCACAGAAGGAGCATCTTTTAAACTCCAAAAAGGTGCATTAGATGAAGCGTTTTTGAGTGGTAAAACAATTGAAGTGGTGGATGCCCAGAACACTTCTAAGCAATATAATATTGTAACAGATCCTAGTGCGACACTGGGTACTGGAGACGTTTTTGTAAACACGGGGACTGGTGAAATCAAGTTTGGAGAGAACTTGGCTAAAGGAAGTACAATAAAGGGACAAGACTATGAACACTACACAGTATCTTTTTCAATAACAACCTACGATGAAAAAGGTAACCCAATCAATGATAGTACGAATACAGATGGGGATTTTGATTTTGAGTTTAATGGTAATACTTCATTAAATCAAATCATGACTGAAATAAGTAACTCAAATGCAGGTGTGTCGGCATTTTATGACACTGCATCAGATAAAGTAAGCTTCCAGCGCAAAAATACTGGTAATTTAAATGAAGCTGGAGTTGAGATGGCTTTCTCTGGAGCTTTTTTAACTGGAGCTTTAGGCATGGATTCATTGAAAGAGCAGAAAGGAACAGATGCTAGTTTTACTATTGATGGCTTGGCAACTACTAGAAAATCAAACACATTTGATATTAATGGAGTATCTATTACTTTAAAGGATAATATGCCGGCTGGAACAAATGTAACTGTGAGTGTACAAAATGATACCGAAGCCGCTTATGACAATATTAAGAAATTTGTGGATAAGTATAATGAAGTCATTGAGAAGTTAAATGGAATGGTATCTGAAGAAAAATATAGAGACTACAAACCATTGACAGATGAACAAAAGGAAGATATGTCTGATAAAGAAATAGAGCTTTGGGAAGAAAAAGCAAAAAGTGGGCTGCTTCGTAATGATAGCATAGTAGAAAGTACACTTTCTGATATGAGAAGAGCATGGTACAGTGAAGTATCTACGGGTGATGTTTACTCGCACTTAACAGCGGTAGGGATTGAGACATCATCTAGTTATCTAGAGAATGGAAAACTAGTGATAAATGAGTCGAAGTTAAAATCTGCATTATCAGAAGACCCGGAAGCAGTACAAAAACTGTTTAGTAATACTTCCACTGATGATAGTAGAGGCTTGATTAATCGATTAGAAGATGTTTTGCAAAAATCTGTTGATAGAATCGAGGAAAAAGCAGGAAAATCCACTTCAACTTTACAGCAATATACAATGGGTAAAAGATTGGACGATTTGAACGATCGAATATATCGTTTTGAAGATCGATTAATTCAAGTGGAAAATCGTTACTGGAGCCAATTTTCAGCGATGGAAGCTGCAATAAATCGAATGAATCAACAATCCGCTTATTTAATGTCTCAATTTGCAGGTTAAACAATGAAGGAGTGTAAATCAAATGGTGGCTAATCCTTATGCAACTCAGGCCTATCAGAATAATTCAATAAATACAGCTTCACCAGGTGAGTTAACACTTATGTTATATAAAGGCTGTGAGAAATTCATAAAGTTGGCTAAAAAAGGTGTAGAAGAAGGAAATCACGAGGTTAAAAATGTCAATATTCAAAAGGCTCAAAAAATCATCAGTGAGCTAATGGTTACTTTGGATAAAAGCTATGAGATTTCGAATCAAATACTACCACTATATGACTATATGAATAGAAGATTAATTGATGCTAATGTAAAAAATGACATTTCTATCTTAGAAGAAGTAGAAGGCTTAGTTTCAGAGTTTACAGAAACTTGGACTGAAGTTATCCGTAAAAATAGACAGAAACAGTTTGGTAATGGCGGAAATGCCTAATGAGCTCAGTAAAGGTTTTGTTTGATGTTACCAAGCAAATGTGTAATAAACTTGAGGGTTCTTCTACAAAGGATAAAGAGTTGTTGATTGATGAAATCAATACGTTTATTGATCAAAGAGATAAATTAATAGTGTCTATAAAAGCACCTTATTCAGATGAAGAGAAGGCTTTAGGAAAACAAATTAATGAAATGGATAAAAAAATCCAAATAAAGTTTGAATCTCTACTTAATGAATTAAAAAACTCTATGAAAAATGTCCAAAATCAGAAATCTGGTAATAAGAAGTATTTAAATCCATATGGTAATATATCTAGTTCAGACGGTGTATTTTTCGATAAAAGGAACTGATCGGATATGATTACTGAAACAAATAGATGGCTACTTGAAGAGATTCGAAACCTTCTCGGCACTATGAGTGAAAGCATTACTTTTCTCATAGAGAGATATCCTACTTTGTCTGAATCTGTTATGTCGGAGATGTACATCGATCTTCTTCAAGCATTTGATCAGTTAGCTAGCAGTATTCATATAGTTAGGTATAACCTACCGGATGACGACTATTTTGAGCCTGTTGCGGATGAATTAGGTTATGTTAAAGAAATACTCCCCCAATGGTTCTATTGTGAAACTACCAAACAAAGGATAGGAATACTCAGACACTTTCTTTTACCTTCATTCATAGAATGGAAAGAAAAGATGGAAAATCATGTTTCGAGTTATTTAGTTCACTAGAAACTCCCTTAAAAAGGGAGTTTCTTTATTTCAATACCCTTCAATCAAACTAAACCCAATCACCACCAGTATCAACACAAACGCCCACAAAACCGTACCAATCACACTAGTCACAAGCCCTGCGACATTCAACCCTTTTCCAGAATGATTCAGTTTTTCCATTTCAGCCGTTGCCTTATTCGCAAATACAATCCCGATAATCCCTAAAATCAACCCGATATAAGGAATAACGATAGAGGTTATTCCTAACACAAGAGAAGTAATTGCTTTTGGATTAACTTGTTGAGGGCTTTGTTTTTCTTCATCAGCCATCGTACATTCCTCCTAAATTAACAATCGAGAACGTCCTTTTAACTACCTTATGCGCCCGGTTATCCAAACATGAATAGGTAATCGCTTACACAATTGTCAATTCTGTGAATATTACGTGATAAATTTGGACAAAAAGATGCAATATTTCTTTGTTTAAGCAGGAATTTGGACGGGTAAACTAGAATAATAAATACATAAGACATAAAGGAGGCAACTATAATGAAGTACAACATTCGTGGTGAAAACGTAGAGGTTACTGCTCCAATTCGTGAATACGTGAAAAAGAAGATTGGTAAGCTGGAACGTTACTTTGAAACTCCTCCTACTTCTGATGTAAATGTCAATATCCATGTTCATAATGATGAACAACAAATCGAGGTTACGATTCCAATGACGAACTTATTGCTTCGTGCAGAGGAACGCCATACTGATTTGTATGCAGCAATAGATCTAGTATTAGATAAGTTAGAGCGACAAATTCGAAAATATAAAACGAAGGTTAATCGTAAATTCCGGCAAAACGGTGCTCCAAAGTATGCATTTGCACAAATGGAGAAGGAAGCTAAAGTAGCCGTTCAGGAAGATGAAAGCGATGATATTGAAATCGTTCGTACGAAGCGATTCAATTTAAAACCGATGGATTCTGAAGAAGCGGTATTGCAAATGGACATGTTAGGACATGAATTCTTTGTCTTTAAAGATGCTACAACAGGGGATACTAATGTGGTGTATAAAAGAAGAGATGGCCGTTACGGCTTAATTGAACCTAGTTAAATCC